>CAXTPX010000237.1:0-5424 GCA_964246005.1 uncultured Burkholderiaceae bacterium
GACGAGATCGGCGCCGAGGAGGAAGCCGGCCGCCGTGGCCGCACGGCTCGCCGTCAGCGCACCGCGTTGCGCGTCGGCGTCCCACAAGGCGCCGAGCGTGCGCATCGCGGGCAGCCGCACGAAGCCGTCGGTCCGAAAGCGCTGGACCCGACCACCCTCGTGATCGACTGCAATCAGCACCTCGGACCGCAGCGCACGAATGGATGCGATCAATGCGAGCAATTGCTCGCGATCGACGAAGTTGCGGGCGAACAGGATCACGCCGCCAGTCGACGCGTGTCGCACCCGCCGTCGATCGTCGCGCGACAGCGTCGTACCCGCGACGTCGAGCATCACGGGTCCGATCGGCTTCAACGCCTTCATGGGTCGACCCGCTCGACCACTGCGAACGCGACCGCGTAGTCCGCGTCGTCGGTCAACGTCACGTGCGCGATCAGCGATCGCTCGCGCATCCACGCCGACAGCACCGCATCGGTCGAGACGCGCGGCTTGCCCGACGGCTCCTTCAGGATCTGCGCCGCGCGCCAGCGCATCGGCATGCGCATGCCGAGGCCGAGCGCCTTCGAGATCGCCTCCTTCGCGGCGAAGCGCGTGGCGAGGAAGGTGATGCCGCGCGACGTCGTGTACGCGTCGCCATGCGAGCGATCGCGCTCGCTGCGCCTGCGATAGATCAGGATCTCCTCGGGGCCGAGGATGCGCTCGACGAAGCGTTCGCCGTGTCGATCGAGCGCCTGCCGGATGCGATCGACCTTCTGGATGTCGGTCCCGATGCCGAAGATCATCGGCCCGTGGACGCAGGCGCGGCGGCGCGTGCGATGCAGTCGAGATACGCGGCGACCGTGGACGCGAGTCCGAACTCGAGCGCGTCGGCGATCAACGCATGGCCGATCGAAACCTCGAGCACGCCGGGGACCGCGGCGAGGAAGCCGCCGAGGTTGTCGCGATTCAGGTCGTGGCCCGCATTGATGCCGAGCCCTGCCCCGAGCGCCGCGCGGGCCGTGTCGACGAAGCCGTCGAGGATGCGCTGGTCGTCGGCGGTACCGAACGCCCGCGCATACGTCTCGGTGTACAGCTCGACCCGTTCGGCCCCGACCTCGACGACCCGCTGCATCTCGCTCGCGACCGGATCCATGAACAGGCTGACGCGCACACCGAGGTCGTGCGCTTCGTCGATCAACGGCTTCAGCCGTGTCGCGTCGACCGCGAGGTCCCACCCATGGTCGCTGGTCGCCTGACCCGCGGCGTCGGGCACGAACGTGCACTGTTGCGGACGGACCGTGCGCACGAAGTCCATCAGGTTGTGGAACGGATTCCCTTCGATGTTGTACTCGGCGCGCGGCCAGTCCTTCAACAGGGCGGCGAGGTCGTGCACGTCGCCGGCCCGGACATGACGCTCGTCGGGACGCGGATGCACCGTGATGCCCGAGGCGCCGGACTCGAGGGCGATGGTGGCAGCCCGCGTGACGCTCGGAATCGTCAGGGCGCGCGTGTTGCGCAGGAGCGCCACCTTGTTGAGATTGACCGACAGCGCGGTGCGGCTCACGTCGTCGCGCATCTCGTGGCCGACCAGCGGATTCACCGCGCGCCCTCCGCTGCCGCGCCCTCTTCCAGCGACTGCAGGTCGAGCAGCATGCGACGCGTGTGCAGCACCTGGCCGGCGAGATGATGCTGGAGGACGAAGCGCATCAGCCGCTTCGATTGCGCGAGCGTGACCGCGTCCGAATAATCGTCGGCTTCGATGTCGAGCAGCGTCTTTCCGCTCACGACCGACTCCGGATCGCGCGCGTCGTCATTCGAGACGCGCATTGCGCCACGCTCGGGCACGTACCGATAGTGCGCGAGCGGATCGACCTCGCGGCCATCGCTGCTGTGCGACGCCTGCACCCCGTAGCCGGCCTCGCGCAGCAGCGTCGCCTCGAAGCGTCGCAACACCGGCGCGGGCGGCTGGTCGTCCGACAATGCGCCGAGCGCTTGCAGATAGGCATCGAACAGGCGTTCGTGCGGGTCGTCGCGGGCGAGCAGCCGTTGCACGAGTTCGTTCAGATAGAAACCGGACATCAACGCCTCGCCGCGCAACGGACGCAGGCCTCCGACCCATTCGGCGCGGGTCAGCGTTCGCAGGTCACCGGAGCCCTGCGTACCACTGACCGCGCGAGCCCGCCCCTGCAGCCAGCTCAACGTCAGCGGCTGGAACGCGAGCAGCACGCCGCGCAACGCCGAGCGTGGCCGCTTCGCGCCGCGCGCGACGAGCGCGACCCGGCCATGATGTCGCGTCAACGCGTCGACGATCAGGCTGGTCTCCTTGTACGGATAGCTGTGCAGCACGAAGGCCGCCTCGTCGGCGACGCGTGACTCCGAGCGCGGTGCGCGCCGCGTTCGCTTGACCGGCGGCTCGATGTCCGCCGGCGTCACGTCGATAACCGCTGCGAGCGCTGCGTCGATGGCGTCGGGGACCTCGGCGGCCCGCGTCGCGACCGCTTCACTCATAGCCGAACGACTTGACCAGCGCCGCGCTGTCCGCCCAGCCCGACTTGACTTTGACCCAGAGCTCGAGATGGCAACGTGCCTGCAACAGCTTCTCGATGTCGACACGCGCTTCGCTGCCGATCAGCTTGAGCTTGCCGCCACCGGCCCCGATCAGCATCGCCTTGTGGCTCGCACGCTCGACCACGATCGTCGCGGCGATCCGGCAGAAGCGGCTGTCCTGTCCGGCGTCGTCCCGCGAAGGCTCCTCGACGAAGCGGTCGATGACCACGGTCATGCCGTACGGCAACTCGTCGCCGAGTTGCCGGAACACCTTCTCGCGGATCATCTCGGACACGAGGAACCGCTCGCTGCGATCGGTCAGGTCGTCGGCGTCGAAGAGCGGCGGTGCGACCGGCAACAGCTTCTCGATCTCGCCCATCAGGTCGTCGATCTGGTGACCGGTCCTGGCCGACACCGGCACGATCGCGGCCCATGGATGCTCGGCGGCGCGCGCCTGGATGAACGGCAGCAGGCTGCGCTTGTCGTCGAGCGCGTCCGACTTGTTGATGACGAGGATGACCGGCGTCGCTTCATCGCCCCCGGTCGGCAGCATCTTCAGCACCGCCTGATCCTCGTCGCTGAAACGACCGCCCTCGACGACGAACAACACGCACGCGACGCCGGCCACCGCGTCCCGGATCGCACGATGCATGCTCTTGTGGAGCACGCTCTTGTGGCGGGTCTGGAAGCCGGGCGTGTCGACGAACACGAACTGCGCGGTCGCGGTCGTCGCGATGCCGAGAATGCGGTGCCGCGTGGTCTGCGCCTTCCGCGACGTGATGCTGATCTTCTGCCCGACGAGCCGGTTCAGCAGCGTCGACTTGCCCACGTTGGGGCGGCCGATGATCGCGACCATGCCGGTGCGGAAGGTCGACGGCGTGACATCGCCTGCATCGACCGGCAGGGACGGGCCCGCTTCGAAGGGATCAGGCGACACGGGCGTCCGGCTCTCGTTGCGCTTCGTCGACCGATGCATCGCTCGAGGGATCGGCCTCCGTCGGCCGCAGGGACGGCGACTCGGTGCCCGTCGAGTCGGACACCGGTGTACCGTCGATGCCATCGGGATGCGGTCCGGCCGCGCCATCGACGGCTCGCTCGGACCTGGTCTCGCTCCTCGATTCGGGTTTCACTTCGCCGCGCGCTTCACGCCGCTCGACCGGGCGACCCGATCCTTGCGCGACGATGCGGGCCGGCTCCACGCCGGCTGCCTTCGACACCGGTCGGTCCACCGGCTTCCGCGCGACCGGCGGTGTCGGCTCGGCGCTCTGTTCGACGGCGACCTGCAGGCTCAATTGCGCCGGCTTCGCGCGCCGCGTCTTCTTGGTCGCAGCGACCGCGTGGGTTTGCGCTGCCTCGAGCGCCTTCTTCGCCGCGGCCTGCTCGGCGGCCCTGCGGCTGCCGCCCGCGCCGAGCACCTGGATCGCGAGCTTCGGGACCGCGCACTCGACCTCGAACTCCTGGCTGTGCGCCGCGCCGTGCGTCGCGACGACGGTGTAGACCGGCAGCGCGATCTTCCGACCTTGCAGGTACTCCTGCAGCAGCGTCTTCGAATCCTTGCCGAGCGTCCTCGGGTCCACCGTCTCGAGAACCGGCTGGTACAGCTTGCGGATGACGTCGCGCGCCACGTCGAATCCTGCATCGAGGAAGATCGCCCCGAACAGCGCTTCCACGGTGTCGGCGAGGATCGACGGGCGCCGGAATCCGCCGCTCTTCAGTTCGCCTTCGCCGAGGCGCAGGTAAGGGCTCAACTCGAGTCGCTGCGCGATCTCGTATAGCGACTGCTGCTTGACGAGGTTGGCGCGCAAGCGCGACAGGTCGCCTTCGTCGATGCGGGCGAAGCGGTCGAACAACAGCGACGCGATGACGCAATTCAGCACGCTGTCGCCGAGAAATTCGAGGCGCTCGTTGTGCGCGGTACTGTGACTTCGATGGGTCAGGGCCTGCTGCAGCAGATCCATCGACACGAACTCATGGCCGAGCGCGTTCTGTAGAGCCTGGACATCCATCCGCTATCAGCGTCCTGGTAAGCACTCGGCTGTCGAGTCCGACGACGCCGCCGCCGGTACCGATGACGGCGCCGCCGACTGCCCCGGCGACAGCGCGTTCTTCATGAAGCGACACGCCATCGACGCATCAGAGCGACTTGCTGCTTCCCGCGTATTCGATCAACAGGCTGACCGGCCCGAACAGGGTGATGGTCTTCGGATACGCGAACGACACGACGAGATCATCGTCGACCTTCACGATTTCGAGATCCTTGCCGGTCAGCGTCGTGATGTCGTCGATGGCCGCCGACCGGTCGAACGACTTCTGGATCTCGCTGACCGTGTTCGCCGACGCCTTCGCCTTTTTCACCGCCGACTGGATCGCCCGATATTCGACGAAGGTCGGCGTGACGCGCATGCCGACCACGAACAGGAAGCCCAGCACCACGACGATGAACAGCAGGCTGATGATGCTGGCGCCGCGTTGTCGAGCGCATTGCGCAACGCCGAACGAAATGCGGTTGCGATACGCGCCGTTGGTGATGGTTTGCACGGGCTTCCTCTATCGGAATGAGCCGATTCGGCCCATGTTACCGAAATTCATCCAGATCAAGAATGCACGTCCGACGATGTTCTGATCGGGGACGAATCCCCAATACCGGCTGTCGGCGCTATTGTCGCGATTGTCGCCCATCATGAAATATTGCCCGTCGGGAACCTTGCACGTCACTGCCGTATTGCCTTCGGAATAAACGCAATTGTCCCGGAACGGAAACCGATCCGGTGCAATGACCCCCGAGCGATCGTCGTCTATCAGGATCATGTGATCGGCAAAGGCGCCCGCAGTGCCGGCCGCAGTGCCGACATTGCGCGGCAGTTTCTCGGTGAATTGTTTCGAATACGCGACCCGCTC
>CAXTPX010000238.1:0-5416 GCA_964246005.1 uncultured Burkholderiaceae bacterium
TGGCGACGGGCGCCCGCGATCATCTGCTGACGTTCGGCCAGCGGCTTTGCCAGGAAGTCGCGTTGCCACGCCGGGTTGCGCACCATCGTTCGGAAGCGCTGGTAGTCGACGTCGTCGATGCACAGCGCATCGCCGTGCGACAGCAGCAGGTCCGCGTCGCCGATCCGCTCGCGCCACGGGTCGGGCAACCGGCGGAGCGAAGCGGACGCCGCGAAGGCGTCGCCGATCAGGAAGTCGCGGTTACCCGCCATGAAGCCGATCGTGACGCCCGTCTCGGCCAGGGCGCGCAACCGCGACGCGATCAGCGAAGCCAGCGGATCGTCGAGGTCGTCGTCGCCTGCCCAGTACTCGAACAGGTCGCCGAGGATGAAGAAACGATCGGTGCGACCGACGACCCACGCCTCGATGAACGAAAGGAATGCGTCGGTCGTCGCGGGATGCGACGCCGACAGGTGCACGTCCGATGCGAACACGGCATCGAAGCGACCATGCGCTTCCACCGTCGTCGCGACTCAGACCACTTCGGCGCGCTCGATCACCACGTCGTCGACCGGCACGTCCTGATGGCCCCCGGCGCGCCCCGTCTTCACGCCCTCGATCTTGTCGACGACGTCCATGCCGTCGACGACCTTGCCGAAGACGCAGTAGCCCCAGCCGCCGGAAGTCGGCGCGGTGTGATCGAGGAACGCGTTGTCGGCGACGTTGATGAAGAACTGCGCGGTCGCCGAGTGCGGGTCGTTGGTGCGCGCCATCGCGACCGTGTACTTGTCGTTCTTCAGTCCGTTGTCGGCTTCGTTGGTGATGGCCTTGTCCGTGGACTTCTGCTGCATGCCCGGCGCGAAGCCGCCGCCCTGCACCATGAAGCCGTTGATGACGCGATGGAACACCGTGCCGTCGTAGTGACCCTTCTTCGCGTACTCGAGGAAGTTGGCCGCGCTTTTCGGCGCCTTCTCCTCGTCGAGTTCGATCGTGATGTCGCCGTGGTTGGTGTGCAGCTTGACTTGTGGGTTGGCCATGCGCTTCTCGGTGGAGTCAGTTGGTGGGTGGCAGCAGCACTGCCTTCTGGATCACGATCGGTTCGACCGGGACGTTCTCGTAGGTCTCGTCGCCGACGACCGCCGTGCGGACGGCGACGTGCCGCATCCGTTCGATCACGTCCATGCCTTCGACGACGCGGCCGAACACCGCGTAGCCGAAGACGCGGTCGGACTCCGCGGGCGTGACGAAGAGCGGTTTGCCGCGCCGCACGACCGTCACGCCTTCGGGCGGCACGTCGACATGGTCGAGTCGCAGGTTGTCGGCAACGTTGATGTAGAACTGCGACGTCGCGGTGTCGATGCCGTCCTCGCGCGCCATCGCGATCGTGCCGACGACGTTGGAGAGTCCGTTCCGCGCCTCGTTGCGGATCGGCGCACGCGTCGGCTTCTCGTGCAGGTCGGGCGTGAGGCCGCCACCCTGCACGACGAAGTCCTCGACCACGCGATGGAACAGCGTGCCGTCGTAGTGGCCTTGCGAGACGTATTGCAGGAAGTTGCGACACGTGATCGGTGCGCGACCGAGGTCGAGCTCGACGACGATGCGACCGGCCGTGGTCTCGAACGCGACCTGCGGGTCGGCCGCGATCGCGACGCGGCACACGACGAACAGCATCAGCGCCGCCATCAGCGGTCGCGCGACCCGCATCGCCCGGACGCGAAGGTAGGTCGGGAACGAGACCGTCACGACTCGGTCAGCGCTGCGGTCACGGTCCAGGCCGCGCCGTTGCTGCGCAGGGTCAGCACGTGGGTCAGGACCCGGGTCGGCGCACGATTCGACGCCGACGCCTTGCCGGTCGCGAGCAGTGTCTCCGGAAAGCGCGCGACCGCGGTATCGCCGTCGACGCGGATGTGCAATCCGTCGGTCCGGAGCGATCGTTCCGCAGCCCAGCGCTGGACGGCCGTGGTCACGTCGGCGATCGCCTGCGGCGAAGTGGCCGCCGGATCGCCCGCGACCTGCGTCGTCACGCCGGGCAGCGTCGACGTCTCCATCGCGGCCGTCCGGCTCGGCGACGCCTCGTAGCCGACGACGTTCGCGCGTGGCATCGCAGTCTCGGACGACGGCAACACGATCTCCGGCGCATCCGCGCCGAAGCCGACGGTCGTCGCGGCCGGCGCTGCAGGCTGCGGCAGGCCGACATTGCGTTGCGATCGCGCGACCTCGGCAGCCGGTGGAGTGGTTGCCGGTGGTGGTGCCGCAGCGGGGGGCGTGGGCGTCACCGGGGCCGCGATCACCGAGCCGGTCAGCAATGCGCGCTCCGCATTGAGCTTCCGCAACGCCGCTGCGTTGCTGCCGTCGTAACGTCGCGCGTCCTGGTACGAGCGGGCGGCGAGCGCCGCGTACACGTCGCCGAGATTCTCGTGCGCCGTCGCGTAGCGCGGCGACACGCGGACCGCGAGCTCGAGTGCATCGCGAGCCTTGTCGTACTCGCCCTCTGCCGCGTAGATCACGGCGAGGTTGTTGTACGGCTCGGGCAATTCGGGAAAGTCCTGCGTGAGCGCCGTGAACACGACGATCGCGTCGCCGCGCTGGTTCTTCTGCGAAAGGATCACGCCCTTCAGGAAGCGCATCTGCGCATCCTTCGGCGTCTTCGCGAGATACGCATCGGCCCGGTTCTCCGCCTCGATCAGGCGGCCCGCCGAGACCAGCTTCGACACGTCCTGCAACTCGTCCGCCCGAGCCCCCGCGACCGGCATGCCGATCGCGACCACCAGCAGCGCGGCACGAAGGACGCGAGCGATGGCCGCGGTCGGCAGAGGTCGAACGAGAGAGGACTTGGACAATGCGGTTCCAGTTCAGATGGGGGGCCGGGCGACGCATCGCTCCTCGCGGATCGCACGACCGAAACAAGCGGGGAGCCGCTGTTCGTGGAAGGTCGGAGCAGCGTTCGCGCAGTCGTTCGCGCAACGGTCTTCGGGACCGCGATGCTATACTCGCGCCGCATAAAAACGACAAAAGTTTAACAAACACCGCCACTCGAAGGACGCTCGCCGGCATCACGAGCTTCGTCGTCGAGTGGCTTGTCATTTGCGCAGAGGCCATGCGTCCAGGGGACTCCCGATCATCGCAACGGCGTGGACCCGTGGCCGTGTGCCGCAGGGTCGTCCATCGTGGTCGCGACGCGACCGTGCCGTCCCTCCGCTTCCTGTCGCTCGCATGCTGAAGATCCACAACACCCTGACCCGCGAGAAGCAGGTCTTCGAACCGATCGACCCCGGCCGCGTCCGCATGTACGTTTGCGGGATCACGGTCTACGACTACTGCCACGTGGGCCATGCGCGCATGATGATGGCGTTCGACATCGTGCGTCGATGGTTGCGCGCGTCGGGTTACGCGGTCACGTACGTGCGCAACATCACCGACATCGACGACAAGATCATCCGGCGCGCGGGCGAGAATCGCGAGTCGATCGGCGCATTGACCGAACGCTTCATCACCGCGATGACCGAAGACGCGGACGCGCTCGGCATCGAACGCCCCGATCACGAGCCGCGCGCGACGGCGCACGTACACGGGATGCTCGACCTGATCGGCCGGCTCGAGGCGAAGCAGCTGGCCTACGCATCGAGCGACGGCGACGTGAACTTCGCGGTCCGCAGATTCGACGGGTACGGCAAGTTGTCGGGCCGCGACATCGACGAGTTGCGCGCCGGCGAGCGCGTCGGCATCGGCGCCGGCAAGGCCGACCCGCTCGACTTCGTGTTGTGGAAGAAGGCCAAGCCCGACGAACCCGCCGACGCGCGCTGGCCGTCGCCATGGGGCGACGGGCGACCCGGCTGGGCGATCGAATGCTCGGCGATGAGCCGCGCGCTCCTCGGCGACCACTTCGACATCCATGGCGGCGGCGAGGACCTGCAGTTCCCGCATCACGAGAACGAGATCGCGCAGAGCGAGGGCGCGAGCGGCGGCCCGTTCGTGAACGTGTGGATGCACAACGGCTTCCTCAACGTCGACAACGAGAAGATGTCGAAGTCGCTCGGCAACTTCTTCACGATCCGCGACGTGCTGAAGCATTACGACGCCGAGGTCCTGCGCTTCCTGCTGCTGCGCAATCATTACCGCAGCCCGCTCAACTATTCCGACGCGCATCTCGACGACGCGCGCGGCGCGCTGACGCGGCTCTACACGGCGCTGAAGCACGGTGACGGCGCCGTCGTCGAGGTCGACTGGAACGACGCTCATGCCGAGCGCTTCAAGGCGGCGATGGACGACGACTTCAACACACCGGTCGCGGTCGCCGCGCTGTTCGACTTGGCGAGCGAGGTCAACCGCAGCCGGTCGCCTGCGCTCGCCGCGCAACTGAAAGCGCTGGCCCGGATTCTCGGCCTGCTCGAACGCGATCCACAGGTGTTCCTGCGCGCCGTCCCGTCGTCGTCGAGCGACGCCGACGCGACGCTCGAGACGCGCGTGGCCGATGCGATCGCCGCGCGCGCGAACGCGAAGCGAGAGCGCAACTTCGCCGAGGCAGACCGCATTCGCCGAGCGCTGTCGGACGAAGGCGTGGTCCTCGAGGACGGTGCGACGGGCACGGTCTGGCGTCGCGGTTGAGGCGCGATTCCGGTACGCATGGCCACGCGCCCTTCGGCTGATTCGTCTCCGGTCACGCCCGGGGCCAAGCCCACGGCACCACCGAGCGAGTCGGTGGTCGAGCCTGCTTGTCCCGGCTACTGGCACGAGGCGCGCGCGGACCTGATCAAGCGCGATCGCATCATGCGGCGCCTCATCCCGAAGCACCCCGAAGGCTTCCTGGTGAGTCGAGGCGATCCGTTCGTCACGCTCGCCCGCGCCATCACCGGGCAGCAGATCTCGGTGCGAGCCGCGCAGGCCGTCTGGGATCGCGTGGCCGCCGCTGTTCCGCGCATGACGCCGGCCGCCGTGGTGAAGACCGGTGGCGAGCAATTGCTCGCGTGCGGGCTGTCGAAACGCAAGAGCGAATACATCCTCGACCTCGCGGTCAAGTTCAAGGCGCGCCAGGTGCATCCCGACGCGTGGTCGACGATGGGCGACGAGGAGGTCATCGCCGAACTCGTCGGCATCCGCGGCATCGGTCGCTGGACCGCCGAGATGTTCCTGATCTTCAACCTGATGCGACCCGACGTGCTGCCGCTCGACGACATCGGGCTCTTGAAGGCGATCAGCCTGCTGTACTTCAGCGGCGAACCGGTCTCGCGGGACGAGGCGCGCGAAGTGGCGGACAATTGGCAGCCCTGGCGTACCGTGGCGACCTGGTACCTGTGGCGCAGCCTCGATCCGCTGCCGGTGAGTTATTGATGGCACGACGAAGCAACGACGGAGACGCGCGATGCCCCTGAAGACCACCTTCCTCGAATTCGAACAACCGGTCGCGGCGCTCGAGGAGAAGATCGAGGAGCTGCGCTTC
>CAXTPX010000239.1:0-5406 GCA_964246005.1 uncultured Burkholderiaceae bacterium
GCGACCGTCGCTGGATGCCGTCCTCGATCGTGATGGTGTACTTGCGCACGTCCGCGCTTCCGGCCTTCTGAAACGCGCTCGAGTCGTCGAGCGCGAAGAAGCCACTGCGGCCGACCACGCTTCGAAACGCGCTTGCCCGCGCCGCCGGCAGGTCGTCGACCTCGAACGACATCGGCCGCGACAGGCCGGGGAACACGGCGAAGCCGCCGTCGACGCTGAACGTGATGCGCACGATGTCGTCAGCTTCCCGCGTTGATGCCCACTTGATTCCATGCGTCCAGGACCGCGGCCTTCTCGGTCGCGGTGAACAAATGCGCGGCGTTGATGACGGTGCGTTGCGCGAAGTGCCGGAAGTCGGCCGTGTTCTTCAACTGCTTGTCGCGCACGGTCTCGTACCAGATGCGCCCCGTTTTCTCCCATGCGAAGCCGCCGATGCTCTTCGCGGCGAGACAGAACGCCTTGTTCGGAATGCCCGAGTTGGTGTGCACGCCACCGCTGTCCGCCGACGTGTGGACGAAGTCGCTCATGTGCGCCGGCTGGTCGTCACGGCCGAGTACCGGATCGTCGTACGCGGTGCCGGGCGCGGCCATCGAGCGCAGCGCGACGCCCTTGACCTTCGGCGCGAGCAGGCCGGCGCCGATCAACCAGTCGGCCTGGTCGGCCGTCTGCTTCAGCGTGAACTGCTTGACGAGCGAGCCGAACACGTCCGACACCGACTCGTTCAACGCGCCCGACTGGCCGAGGTAGACGAGGCCGACCTCGTCGCCGGTGACGCCGTGCGTGAGCTCGTGGCCGATCACGTCGACCGCGATCGTGAAGCGGTTGAAGAGCTCGCCGTCGCCGTCGCCGAACACCATCTGCTGGCCGTTCCAGAACGCGTTGTCGTAGAGGGACTTGTAATGCACGGTCGCGTCGAGGTGCAGCCCTTCGTCGTCGATCGAGTTGCGCGAGTACGCCGTCTGATAGAAGTCGAACGTCGCGCCGAGTCCGTCGTACGCCTCGTTGACCGCGACGTCGTCGGAGGGCGCGCCGCCTTCCGTCCGTACCGCCTGGCCGGGCAGCTGCTCGCCGTTGGCCGCGTTGTAGATCGTGCGCTGCTTGATCGGCGGGGACGCGGTCAGGAGCGACTTGTGCGCGCCGGTCTCCATCAGCTGGTAGGTCGCGCGCATCAGCCGCATGCCGTGGTCGCTCGACAGCGTCTGCAGCGCCCAGGCCCGCTGTTTCGCAGAACCCTTGTTCGCGACGTGATGCAGCAGGTTCGGCGGGAGGATGCAGAAGATCGAATGCCGGTGCCCGGCGCGGCACGCGGGCTGCGAGGAACAGCTCATCGATCCCTCCTGGACTTGCGGGACGACGATGATGACGTAATTCCGCAGGCATGGGAACGCAGGTTCAGCCCTCGCGGATGAAACCCTGCAGCCCGCTCGACCGTCGCGTCGTCCGGCCGATCGCGTCGGCCAGCGCTTCGCCGCGCGACGACACGAGCGTGAACGCGGAGCGTGCCCGCGTGACGCCGGTGTAGACCAGTTCGCGCGTCGTGACCGCGCTGCGGTCGGCCGGCAGCACGAGCACCGCGTGGTCGAACTCGGAGCCCTGCGCCTTGTGCACGGTCATCGCCCAGGCGGTCTCGACGTGCGCGAGGTGGGCGACGCCGATCGACCGGAGGCGCGGGCCGTCGGTGAAGTACACGCGCAGTCCGGCGCCGCGTGAAGAGCCGAGCGCGATGCCGATGTCGCCGTTGAAGACGCCGAGGCTCGCGTCGTTGCGCGTGACGAGGACGGGCCTCCCCTCGTACCAATCGCTGCCGCCGGCGACGTGACCACGCGCCGTCAGTGCTTCCTCGATCGCGACGTTGACCTGCTCGACGCCCCAGTCCCCGCGGCGTACCGCACACAGCACCCGGAATCGGTCGAACCCGTCGAGCACGCTGCGGACCCAGGCGGCATCGACCTCGTTCGATGCACGCGACGGTCTGCTTCGCAATGCGTCGACGTAGCGTCGATAGCCGGCCGCTCCGTCGACCGCGAGCGCGACGATGGCCGACGGTGACGGCGACACGATCCACGCCAGCCCGTCGTCGGCGGACGAGCGCAGCAACGCGGCCGACTCTCCGACGTCGCCGCGGTTGACGGCCTGCGCGAGTCGGTCGATCGCGCCACCGAAGCGCTGGCTTCGCCTGAGGACGATGGTCTGCTGCGCCAGCGGTGGACCGCGCAGATCGATCGACGATGCCGGCACCGTCTGCCCCGCGACCGCCTTCACGTAGCGCGCCGTCTCCGGCGTGTAGCGGACCGCCTCGGCATCGCGACACAGCTCGCCCAGCACCGCGCCCGCCTCCACCGACGCGAGCTGGTCCTTGTCGCCGATCAGGAGGAGACGGCTCGACTCGGGCAGTGCATCGAGCAGCGCATCCATCATCTCGATGTGGATCATCGATGCCTCGTCGACGACCAGCACGTCGACGTCGAGCGGATGCGATGCGTCGTGACGGAAATGACGCGAGCCATGACGCGTGCCGAGGAGCGAGTGCAGCGTCCGCGCCGGACCGATCCGTGCGAAGAAGTCGCGGGCAGCGCCGTTCGGCGCCATCGACCCGAGCGCCTCGTCGATCGACTGGCGCAGCCGTGCCGCCGCCTTGCCGGTCGGCGCCGCGAGCGCGACGCGCAGTCGTTCGGGCGCGTCCGCCGTCGTATGCAGCAGCGCGAGCACGCGCGCCGCGGTGAAGGTCTTGCCGGTGCCGGGTCCGCCCGTGATGATCGACAGCCGTCCGCGCAGCGCGAGCGCGCAGGCGATCTTCTGCCAGTCGACGGCGTCGTCGATCGCCTTGCGGTCGGACGGCATCAATCGGTCGAGGGCCTCGCGCGTCGCCCGGTCGCACGCGGCATTGCGCCGCGTCGCGTCGTCGTCGACCAGCGCGAACGTCTCGCTGCGGACGCGGATGCGCGCCGCGACGCGGCGTTCGTGTCGCCAGTAACGGCGCAGGTACAGCCGCCCGCCGCACAGGACCAGCGGTTCGTTGCCGCCCGTGCCGTCTCGATCGGCCACGCGCCCCCGATCGACATGGACCGCATCGCTCGCCGCGAGAACGTCGCGCCAGGCGTCCGTGCCTTGCGGCATCGACCGCGGCATCGATCCCAGCACGCGAGCCAGCGCGTCTCGTGCTTCGTCGCTCAACGGCAGCGCTCCGCCCGCATCGGCCAGCTCGTCGAGGACGAGGCAGGTGTGCCCCTGGCCTTCCAACGTCGCGACCAGCGCGGTCGCGAGCAGCACGGCGCCCGGCGCGTCGGGACAGAGGTCCGCGATGAAGCGCGCGAGCGCCGCGTCGAGCGAGCGGATCCACCCACGCTCGGCCCACTCGCCCAACGACCGCAGGACCGCGGCCCGGGTGTCGTCCGCCCTCGTCACGTGCCGTCCACGATGCGGTCGAGCGCGTCCAGCCATTCGAGGCGAGGCAGGACGACGTGGCAGCCGCCGGCCGGCCCGGCCATGCCCCGCATGAACAGGTACAGCGCGCCGCCGAGCTGGCGGTGCGGCTCGTAGCGCGCGCCGAGCCGTTGGCGCAGGAGGCGATGCAGCGCGAGCAGGTAGATCGCGGCCTGCACGTCGTAGCGGTGCGCGGCCATCGAGGCAGCGAGCGCATCGTGCGTGTAGGCCGCATCGTCGGCGCCGAGCACGTTGGACTTGTAGTCGAGCACCCAGTAGCGGCCGTCGTGTTCGAACACGAGGTCGGTGAAGCCCTTCAACATGCCGCGCAACGTGCGGTCCGGCAGCGGCGGGCGCTCGCGCCGGTCGAGCAGATGCGTGCGGCACAGCGCGTCGATGCGACGGGCGTCCATCCCTTCGCTCGGAAACCAGAATTCCATTTCGGGCAGGATCGTCGGCAAGCCGTTCAGCGCGACGCCGATCGGCGCGAGCGGCGTGTCGACGACCTCGCTCATCCACGAGACGACGTCGGCGGCGCGTGGACCCCAGCCCTGACGATCGCAGCGGCGGGCGAGCTGATCGGCGAGGCTCCTGTCGCCGACGAGCGCGAAGCGCTGGGCCGCGAGCCACTCCAGCTGGTCGTGCAGGAAGTTGCCGGCGAGCGCCCCGCGCGGAAAGCGATGTCGCGCTTCGTTCGACGACGGCACGACGTCGTTGCCGCCGTCGCCGCGGTCGTCGTCGCGGTCGGACAGCAGCTCGTCCTCGACGGCCGGCTCGACCATCACCGCGCCGAGCGGCACGCGCGCGAGGTCGTGCACGAAGGCCGAGAAGCTGCCGATCGACCAGTCGCGCTCGAAGCGCCCCGCGTAGTCGGATGCCTCGATGATCGGTGGCACCGCCGAGGGCTTCGGCACGGTCACGGGCGGTTGCGGGTCGACGGTGACGATGCACACGGACGGCAACGCACCGAAGATCGCTTCGAGCCGCCCCTCGATCTCGTCCTCCGCGATCATCCTGCCGTCGCTCAGCAGATAACCGAACGCGCTGTGACTGAAGCCGCACGTGTTCGGTTGACCGGCCTTCAGCGACGCGACGCCGAGCCACAACGCGTGCCGCGCGCGAGTCAGCGCGACGTACAGCAGGCGGACGTCTTCCTGCTGCGACTCGTGCTCGGCCGCGCGCTTGTCCGGGTCGGTCGGGTCGAACGTCAGCGTCCGTTCACCGCGCTCGTCCGGCAGTGCGACGATGTCGCCGGCGTCCCACCTCTTCGCGCGATAGCTGCACACGAACGGCAGGTACACGACCGGATACTCGAGCCCCTTGGCCTTGTGGATCGTGACGACCTTGACGAGGTCTGCATCGCTCTCGAGCCGGACGATCTGCTCCTCCGACTGACTCGGTGGTTCGGCGATGCGTTCGGTCAGCCAGCGGATCACGGCCTGCTCGCCGTCCAGCGCCGCGCTCGCCTCCTGCAGCAGCTCGGCCAGATGCAGCACGTTCGTCAGTCGTCGCTCGCCGTCGGGCTCCCGCAACCAGCGCGCGGGCAGGTCGAGCAGGTGCAGCATCCGACGCAGCATCGCGAGAATGCCGAGCCGACGCCACTCGTCGTTCTGCCGCTTCAGGTCGTCGAGCCGCGCCTCGAACAGGGCGTCGTCGTCGACCGGGAGCGTCAAACGTTCCAGCGGCAGGCCGACCATCGCAGTGGCGTACGCGATGCGCGCGAGCCGTCCGTCGGTCGGGTCGGCAACCGCCTGCAGCCAGTGGCGCAGGTCGATCGCTTCGGGGCTGTGGAACACCGAGTCCTGATCGGACAGGTAGACCGACGCGATGCGGCGCCGCTGCAGCGCGCGGCGGATCGCAGCGCCTTCGTTGCGGTCGCGGACCAGCACCGTGATGTCGGCGGGCGCGAGGCGCGTGAAGCCGAGCGACGCATCGAAGAAGCCCGCCTGCGGATCGTCGAGCGACGACGCGATGTGCTCCGCG
>CAXTPX010000240.1:0-5406 GCA_964246005.1 uncultured Burkholderiaceae bacterium
GGGCCGGGGTGGCGCGGTTGCCGAAGGACTGGCTGTAGTTGAGCCGGTCGGTGAGGTTGTAGAAGTTCACCGCCGCCCGCCAGGGCTTGGTTTCGTACTGGATCAGTCCGTCGAGCGAGAAGGTGTCCGGCACGTTGGCCACCCGCGTGATCGGCGCGAAGTCCTTCGTCGCGTCGAAGCCCGGGTAGCGGTACAGCGACATGTTGATCGCGTGCGTGCCGACCGTTCCCATCACGAGCGTGTAGCCGTCGGGCGCCGCCTTCGCGACGCGAACGGCGCCGATGTTGCCGCCCGCGCCGGGGCGGTTCTCGACGATCACCGCCTGCCCGATGCGCCGGCCGAGCGCATCGCCGACGACGCGAGCCAGGATGTCGGTCGTCCCGCCCGGGGGGAACGGCACGACGATCGTGATCGCGTGGTCCGGGTACGCGGCGGCGGCCGGCCTGAGACCGCCGATGGCACTCAGCGCGATCGCGCCCGCAATCATCAACAGGCGTGCAAGGCGTGTATCAATCTTTCTCATGGGTCTCCTCTTGTCGTCGTGCAAGCGACTCAGCCGAGCGGCGAGACGCCGATGATCCAGCGGTGCAGGAACAGTACGAACGCGACGTAGACGATCAGCCCGCCGATCACCGCCAATCCATCGTTGAACGGCTTCGGTGGCGCCCCTGGCGCGCCATGCGAGAGCTCCGGCGGTCGGCGCTTCAACGAGATGCGATCGGCTACCGCCCATGCGAGGAACGCACCGAGCAGCAGCACGTCCGGCAGCGACCCGTTGGCCAGCAGGTGCGCCGTCGCCCAGATCTTGACGGCCAGCAGCATCGGATGTTTCGCGGCCCGGCTGATGCGCCCCGGCAGGTAGGCCGAGAACAGCAGCGGGAACACCGGCACCATGAGCAGCAGCGAGAGGTGACGCAGGAAGGTCGGCGGGACGTACAGCACGATGCCGTCGTGGCGGGCCATGCCGTATCCGTAGATCAACGCGCCCAGGCCGACCGCGGAGACGATCGAGTAGATGCCCTTCCACGCGTTCTCGCCACGAGCGGCGACCTGCTGCATCCGCCACCGTGGCGCGACGATCGAGACGCAGTGGATGCCGAGGAACAGGACGAGGCCGAGCAGGAAGAGCGTCATGGAACGAGGCGGAGCGCGAGGAGATCGTCATGGTAGTGCACCCCGCCCACCGGCCCGGTCTCCGTGAAGTTGCTCCACGCCGGCCGACACCTTCGACGAGCGGCGAACCGCTGCGCGGGACGCGTCATAATCTGCGACCGCTTCACGACAGGTCGATCCGATGACAGCATTCGATGGCCTACAACTGGTCCGCGCGAGCTTCGACGCGGCGCTCGCGGCAGCCGACCCGCTCGGCAGCGTCCCGTTCATCGCGCGTCATCTGCCTGCACGACCGAAGGGACGTGTCGTCGTCGTCGGCGGCGGCAAGGCGGCCGCGAGCATGGCCCTCGCGGTCGAACGCGCGTGGCCCGACGTCGCGATGACCGGCCTCGTCGTCACGCGTTACGCGCACGGCCTCGACACGCGCCACATCGAAGTGATCGAGGCCGGCCATCCGGTGCCGGACGCTGCCGGCGACGAGGCCGCCGGACGCATGCTCGCGCTGGTGTCGACCCTGACGCCGGACGACCTGCTGCTCGCCCTCGTCTCGGGTGGCGGCTCGAGCCTGATGTCGTCGCCGGCGCCAGGCCTGTCGATCGATCACCTGAAGCTGTTGAATCGCGCGCTCCTCGTATCGGGCGCGCCGATCACCGCGATGAACGTCGTGCGCAAGCACTGCTCGGCGATCGCGGGGGGCCGCCTGGCCGAGGCGGCCTCGCTGCGCGGCGCGACGGTGGTCGCCCTCGTCATCTCGGACGTGACCGGCGACGACCCTGCGGCGATCGCGTCGGGTCCGTGCTCGCCCGACCCGAGCACCTATCAGGACGCGCTCGACGTCGTCGAGCGTTACCGCATCGACCTGCCGTACGCGATCCGCACGCACCTGCAACGCGGCATCGACGGCGCCATTCCCGAGACGCCGAAGCCCGGCCCGGCGTTCGACCGCGTGACCACGCATGTCGTCGCCACGTCGCATGCGAGCCTCGAGGCCGCCGCCGCGTACTTCCGCGCCCAGGGCATCGCCGCCGCGATCCTCGGCGACACGGTCACCGGCGAGGCGCGCGAGGTCGCGAAGGTCTACGCGGCACTGGCCCGCGAAGTCCGCGTCCACGGACAACCGTGGCAGCCCCCGATCGCGCTGATCTCGGGCGGCGAGTGCGAGGTCGTGCTGCCGTCGTTCAATGCGCGCGACAAGAACCTGCCGAAGAGTCGGGGCGGCCGCTGCAGCGAGTTCCTGCTGTCGCTGGCCGTGACGCTCGACGGAATGCCCGAGACGTACGCGCTGGCGTGCGACACCGACGGCATCGACGGCTCCGAAGACAACGCCGGCGCGGTGTTGTCACCGGACACGCTGGCGCGCGCCGATGCGTTGCAGGTCGCCGCGCAACAGAAGCTCGACGTGCACGACGCATGGGGCTTCTTCGACGCGCTCGGCGACCTCGTCGTGACGGGCCCGACCCGGACCAATGTGAACGACTATCGCGTCGTGCTGGTCCTTTAGTCCGGCTCGCGTGGTCGTACGTCAATTCGCCTCCGAGCCGAGGGCCATGAACTGCCGTACCTTGGCGAGGTATTCTTCCGCACGCTGTCCCCTGCCGTCGTAGGCTCGGATCGACCGCATCGCGTCCTGCGTGGCGGTCTACTTCACCGCGAGCACCGACAGCAGGCGCTTGAGGCAACGACACGCAACGGGCGAGTTCGTCTCGATCCACCGGCCGAGCTCACGCGACTGGTCGCGAGTCAACGGCAGGTCCGTCGTGGTCGCCTCCCCATCGCGCCTTTACGGACGCCGACATCGAGGCACGGCCGCTGCGGCGCTTAGTTCGACGGTGATCGGAGCAACGGCGCCGACGGTCTCGGGCGATGGCACGGCCGTCGGCCGTGGTTCAGGAGACCGGTCGCAGCACGTTCCGAAACACGTAGTCGCCGACGCTGCTGCCCTGGTCGTGTCCGCGCTCGGTCGACGTCCGGAAATGGAATCCGACGTAGACGCGGGACACGGCGATCTCCGCCGCGATCTGGGCGAGCCCGGTGTAGGCGCGGGTCGCCGTCGGCAACGAGGTGCTCGTGTAGCTGAGCGAGATCGCGTCGCCGCCGAAGAACGAGGCCAGCAACGTCGAGCCGGCACCGGCCGCAGCGGCATGGCCCGACGGGTAATCCGGGTCCGGCGGTTGCAGGCGCAACGGCATCCACGTCGCATCGCCGACCGTGTCCGGGTTGCCGTCGGTGTCGCCGTTCTGGATCGCCGTGACCGGACGCCAGCGCGTGTAGAGATACTTGGCCGATTCGACGGTGAGATAGGTATCCGCTTCGGCGATGCCGATCAGGGCGAACAACCGGGCCTGGTCCCAGCCGTTCAGGCCCTTCGCCTTCGCAAGCATGGCGGCGATGCGGGTGTACGACTGCGACGTGTTCTCGATCCAGAAGAGGCCGATCTGCGTCTGGTCGGCCGTGCGCATCGTGCTCGTGTCGCGTCCGATCGCCTTGATCTCGACGTAGTCGCGCGTGTAGGCAACGTCGGTCAACGCCGGTGGTGGCGGCGCCCTGAACGTCGTGTGGTCGGGGACCGCGAACAGTTTCACGCTGCCCGCATTGACGAAGCCCGCGAACGTGTACGGCGGCGTGATCTGGTAATTGCCGGGTTGACCGGTCGACGTATACGGCCCGTCCACCGACGCGAAGCCGTCGGTCGCGCGCGCCGCGAGGATCGCTTGCGCCGTCATCTGACCCAACGCAACGCCGGCGGTCTTCGCGGCGCCGTCGGGAATCGCCGCCAGCGCCATCGTGTACTGCTGGTCGAGGTAGGCATCCTGCGTGGGGACGTTGCCCTTCAGTACGCCGTGCATCGCCGCCGCGACGGCGGCGTCGGGACTGGCGGTCGGTGCCGAGGTGTCCGTCAGGTACGGCTTGAAGCGCCGGTCGATGGCGTTGAGTGCGTCGTGCGACGCGATGAACGCCATCGCCAGGATGCGGCTGTCGATCGGCGGCGGGAACCCTCCCGCGGGATCGATCGCCGCGAAGTTCTGAAGGGACTGGAGGGCGATGCCGTTCCAGGTCTGCGGCGCCTGCGTGTCGGCCTTCGCGACCGGGGGTGGCGTCGAACTGGGTTGGCCGTCATCGTTCCCGCCGCATCCCTGCAGCGATGCGACGAGAACGACGGCGGACAGGGTTGCCAATGCTTTCCGGAACATGTCGGTATCTCCGTATCGGTTGCGGACCGCTCCCCAGGACACCGACGCTCCACCGCCGTCTGCATCGATGCCCGTCGTTCGCGGCCCGGCCCGGGTACCGCGGACGTCCGACCCGAAGGTTCGTACGGCACGGCATCGTCGACCCGGCGCGTCGTGCGCGACGCCCGATCCGACGAAAGCCGATCCGGACGGGACGAAGGCGATCACCGCTCGACGAAACCGCGCGACGTCGGTGCCGATCGTTCCGTCGCGACCAGACGGCCTTCATCGGCGTTCGATCGGTTTCGTCGTCTCGCGCCAGCGCGGCGCGACGCCTCGATGACACTCGCGGCATGTCGGACCGCATCGGGCGTGACCGGGCGCCCGCTGCCCCGCTACACTGGCACGCGTCTGCCGCGCGTCGTTCCGAGGTTCCCGAGCCGCCTGCCGGACGTCGCACCGTAGGAGAAGTTCGAGATGCCCGACAGGTCGATCGACGAGCGCACGGTGGGACCGCGACGACGCTGGATGATCGCCCGTCTGCCGTCGTCCGTACCGTCCATCCCCCTCTGGACGATGGCGGTGGCCGCGCTGCTATCGACCCAGTTCCTGGCGCAACCCTTCGTCTGGATCAACTACCCGCTCGACGAGATCGTCGATGCCTTCGGGATCGTCTTTCGCAATCGCCTGGTCGTCAGTGGCTGCATCGCGTGCTTCCTGGCGGCCGCCGCGGGGATGCCGTCGCGCCGAGGCTGGCTGCAGGGACTTCTCGTCGCGCTGGCGATCGTGGCCGGCGCGTCGACCGGTGAAGGTGCGCTGACGCTGCTCGGCGTGGAAGCCGCCGATCTGATGCCGGGTCCCTTCGCCGCGAGGACGATGCGATGGTGCATCGTCGGAGTGGCCTGCGCCGGGGTCTATCTGCTGTATCGCCGCGTGACGTTCGCGCGCGCGACGCTGCGGGAAGCGTCCCTGCGCGCGGCGCGCATCGAGCGACAGGCGGTCGAGTCACGACTTCAGCTGCTGCGCGCCCAGATCGAGCCGCATTTCCTCTTCAACACGCTGCCGACGATCCGGTGGCTGCATCGGTCGGCGCCGTCCGAAGGCGCCGCGATGCTGGCGAACT
>CAXTPX010000241.1:0-5398 GCA_964246005.1 uncultured Burkholderiaceae bacterium
GACGCGCGCCGGCGCGCGTCGCATCCTGCTCACGCTCGAACATCTCGGCTACGTGAGGCTCGAAGGCCGCGCGTTCAGTCTCACGGCGCGCATCCTGTCGCTCGGCTATCCGTACCTGACGTCGCTGCCGTTCTGGAACGTCGCCGAGCCGATCATGGAAGCGCTGGTGCAGCAATTGCACGAGAGCTGCTCGGCCGCGGTGCTCGACGACACCGGCATCGTCTACGTGCTGCGCGTGCCGACGCAGAAGATCATGGCCATCAACCTGTCCATCGGCAGCCGGCTGCCCGCGTACTGCACGTCGATGGGCCGCGTCCTGCTCGCCGGCCTCGACCCGGCCGAGGCCAGCGACGCGATCAGGCGTTCGGCGCTCGTCGCGATGACCCCGCACACCGAGACCCGCATCACGCGGCTGAAGGCGATCGTCGAACAGACCCGGGCCCGCGGATGGGCGCTCGTCGACCAGGAACTCGAGGAAGGGCTGATCTCGCTGGCCGTTCCGATCGTCGGCGCGAGCGGCCGCACCGTCGCCGCGATGAACGTCAGCGGACAGGCCAACCGCACGCCGGCCGCCGAGATGAAGCGACGCTTCCTGCCGGCGCTCCAGGGGGCCGCAGAGCGCATCTCCGGCCTGATGGCCGCGCACGGAAAGGGCTGACGAAGGGCCGATGCGTCGCCGCGGCCGCGGTGCGCGGTCACAATCGGGTTCTAATGTCCTGTCCCGACAGGACACTGGCACCGCACACACCGCCATGAAGATCAAATCGCTGCAGCGCTTCTACGTCGCCCGGCCGCGCCTCGTCTACGCGCTCGCGCTCGGCATCGTCGCGGCGCTCGCCATTCCGTTGCAAGACGGCGACTGGCTGCAGCACGCGCTCGTCGGGTGGAACGTGGCGACCTATGCGTACCTCGCCCTGGTCTGGACGATGATGGTCCGCGCCGATCACGACGACGTGCGGGAGGTCGCCGAGCGGCAGGACGAGAGCACCTACGTCGTGCTGACCACCGTGTCGCTGGCGGCGCTGATGAGCCTGGCCGCGATCGTCCTCGAACTCGCGACCGCGACCCCGCACGCGAGCGCGACGCACCACCCGTTCCACATCGTGCTGACCGCCGCCACCGTCATCGGATCGTGGTTCCTGATCCCGACGATCTTCGCGCTCCACTACGCGCACTTCTATTACCAGATGACGAAGGACAACACACCGCCGCTGATCTTTCCCGAGAAGGGACTGAAGCCCGACTACTGGGACTTCCTGTACTTCTCGTTCACGATCGCCGTGGCCTCGCAGACCGCGGAGATCGCACCGGGCAGCCGGTCGATGCGAAAGGCCGTGCTGGCGCAGGCCGTGATGTCGTTCTTCTTCAACGCCAGCATCCTGGCGCTGTCGATCAACATCTCGGCGAGCCTGGTCTCCGGCTAAGCCGCCATCAACGTCATCCGGCCGGACAGATAGCCCGCCACGGTGACATCCATGTCGAGCCGCTGGGCGGGCTTGGCCATCAGGGCCACGACGTCGTCCGGCAGCTTGCCGTCGGTGATCAGTGCCCGGAGCAGCACGCGTGGACCCCCGCTGATCGGAAAGATGCTCGAGAAGACATTGAGGACCTCGTACAGGTTCTCGGTCAGCGACGGGTCCAACTGCTTGGCCTTGACGGCGTCCTCGACCGAGGCGGGGGGAATCAGCACGAGCGCGGCGCCGAGGCTCGCCCCCGAGGGGACGTCGCAGAGGGCCACGGCCAGCAGGGCTCCGGCCGGATCCACGTAGGCTGCCACCGCCTGCGGACCGACGGGCGGCTTGGCGCCCGGCGCCGATTTGGGCGTGACGTTGCGGCCGACCAGGTCGGTCAACAGGCGTGCCACGGCCGGTAACAGCGGCATCTTGATTTTCATCGTCTTCCTCGTCGGTCGCGGGTGCCCGGCTTCGTCAATTGACGAAAGGTTCGAGCACGTCGCGGAAGGTGTCTTCGTTGAACGGCTTGGCGATCAGGAAACCGGCGCCGGCTTCGGTGGACATCGACCGCATCTCCGGCGTCGCCTCCGACGTGACGAAGCCGAAGGCCACGTCGCATCCGGCCGTCCGCAAGCCGCGCAGCAGCTCGATGCCGGACATCTTCGGCATGTTCCAGTCGGACAGGACCAGATCCGGCGGATCCGCCGTGATCGCGGCGAGCGCCTCGGCACCATCGCCCGCTTCGACGAAGGTGTGGTTCTTGAAGCCGGCCTGCTTGAGCGTACGCATGACGATCATTCGCATCGCCTTGCTGTCGTCGACCACCATGATTCGCATTTGAGTTCCTCCAGAGACCTGCGGTCAGCAGGGCGGCACGTCCATCCGGTCCACGTCGGTCCGGCTCCACGCGCCTGTCAAGGGGCTATCGACGTCGCCCGTCGGAACCTAAGAAACAAATGCCGGTAACAGCCGCAGACAGCGATTCGTGTCGCTGATCGATCGCTAGATTGTTGGCGCGTCACCGCATGCTCCATTTAATTCGGCCCGGATCGTGATTTCTCATCCGGTTTGCGACGACGCGGTCGATAGACCTGTTGCCTCCGCCGATGCGCGAAGCCCCACGACAGCGAACAGAACCGACGAAAGGACGAAGGTGTATCGATACAGCGCAGCGCCGGATCCATCCGCCGCCCATCCCCTCCGGTCCGCCGCAGCCAGACGCCGCCGGTCGATCGTGCGGGCGGCCCGCGCCGAGCTGGCGCAGCTGCGGACGTTGATGGGCAATGCCACGGGCCTCCTGACGACCAGCTTCGAGGCGTTGGCCGGCAAGGTCGCTACGTCATCGACCGTGGAGGACCGCCGCCTCGTCCGCGGCTCCATTGATACGGAGCGGACCGAAATGGACCGGGCGGTCGCCGACGCCGTCACCGCCATGCAGTTCCACGACATCGCGTCGCAGCTCCTGATCAGCGTCGACATCCACCTCGGCCGGCTCGACGAGACGATCGAGCAGGCGACGTCCGCCGCAGGGGACGCGGTGCTGCCGGTTGAACACGGGGCCGCTCGTTCACCGACCTCCGTGACCCAGACCACCATGACGGCCGGCACGGTCGAACTCTTCTAAAGACCCGGAGCACCCCCCCCATGGCCAAGACAATCCTCGTCGTCGACGACTCTCCCTCGAACCGGAGGATGGTCCAGTTCACGCTCAAGAGCGAAGGCTACGACGTCTTCGTGGCCGAGGACGGGCAGGACGGACTCGAGAAGGCGATCGGCCGGCAGGCCGACCTCGTGGTCACCGACCAGAACATGCCGCGGATGGACGGACTGACGCTGATCAAGTCGCTGCGGGCGAACAGCCGCTATCGGACGGTGCCGATCCTGATGCTCACGACCGAATCCAGCGACGAGATGAAGGGCAAGGGACGCGCGGCGGGTGCGACCGGCTGGATGGTGAAGCCGTTCGATCCGAAGCGCCTGATCGAAATCGTCCAGAAGGTGATCGGCTAGACCATGGAAGACCTCGACCTCTCCGAATTCCACGACGTCTTCTTCGATGAAGCGGCGGAGCATCTCGCGAACATGGAGTCGCTGCTCCTCGAGATCGATCTGCAGGCGGCCGACGACGAACAGCTCAACGCGATCTTCCGCGCTGCGCACTCGATCAAGGGCGGCGCTGCGGCATTCGGCTTCGTCGACATCGCCGAACTGACGCACGAGATGGAGACCGTGTTCGATCGCGTCCGCAAGGGCCAGATGCCGTTGTCGACGGTGCTGGTCGACGTCTTCCTCGCATCGGGCGACATGCTGAAGGCGATGTTCGCGACGCGCAAGGACGGCGCCGACCCCGTGCCCGAGGCCGACATCGCGCTGCTCTGCGCGAAGCTGCGCGCGTTCCTCGAACCCGTGGTGGCCGTCGATGCGCCGGCTGTTGCAACCGTGACGGCGGCCGTGACGGCGGCCGTGACGGAGGCGACGGTCAGCGACGCGGTGGTTCCGTCGACGCTCGAGGTCGTGTTCGGCCCGTTCGACAAGACGTTCAAGGCGGCGGCGGTCGACGGTCTCGTCGCGGAGCTCCAGCGTTGCGGCGTCGTCGAGGAAACCGCCGTCCCGGCGAGTGTCGCCGGCAAGCGGCCCCCCAAGGTCGCCCTGCGGCGCTTTCGCGTCGTCACGTGCGTCGGGGTCGAAGAACTCGCCGAGACGATCGGATTCGTGACCGACGCGGCGCATTTCCGGATCGAGCGCGTCGACGAAGCGCCGGCAACGAGCGGCAAGACCGCTCCCGTAGCCGATGCTTCGACGGTCATCGACATTGCACCCGCCGTCGGGCCGGACGCGACCCTCTCGCCACCGCTGGTCGACGAGAAGGACTTCTGCCTCTTCGTCGACCACTCGACCCCGTCGGCGAACCAGGGAAAACCGGCGGTCGCGCCACCGAGCGCGACGATCCACGAGCTCGTGGTGCCGGCCGCCGCGAAACCCGCGGCAGCGGCCAAGCACACGGCCACCGCCGACGCCTCGTCGATCCGCGTCAGCGTCCAGAAAGTCGATGCGCTGATCAACCTGGTCGGCGAACTGGTCATCACCGAGGCGATGCTGGCGCAGGTCGCGACGCAGATGGACTCGGCAATGTTCGAGTCGCTGTCGAAGGGTCTCGCACAGCTGCGTCGCAATACGCGCGACTTGCAGGAGTCGGCGATGTCGATCCGCATGATGCCGATGTCGTTCGTGTTCGGCCGCTTTCCGCGGATCGTCCGAGACCTGGCCGGCGCCCTCAACAAAGAGATCGAACTGAAGACCGAAGGCGAAGCGACCGAACTCGACAAGGGTCTGATCGAACGGATCATCGACCCGCTCACGCACCTGGTCCGCAACAGCCTCGACCACGGCGTCGAGCTCCCCGCGGCGCGGATCGCAGCGGGCAAGCCCGGGCAGGGGACCGTCACGCTGCGCGCGTTCCATCGCGGCGGCAACATCATGGTCGAGGTGGTCGACGACGGCGCCGGTCTGAACCGCGAGAAGCTGCTCGGCAAGGCGCGCGAGCGCGGCATGAGCGTGTCGGACACGATGAGCGACCAGGAGGTCTTCGCGCTGATCTTCGACGCCGGGTTCTCGACGGCCGAGAAAGTCACCGACGTCTCGGGGCGCGGGGTCGGCATGGACGTCGTCCGCCGCAACATCCGCGAGATGGGCGGCAACGTGGACATCAGCTCGACGCTCGGCGTCGGGACGCGCATCTCGATCCGCCTGCCGCTGACCCTCGCGATCCTCGACGGCATGTCCGTCGCGGTCGGCAAGGAGGTGTTCATCATCCCGCTGACCTACATCGTCGAATCGCTGCAGCCGGCCGAATCGGACGTCAAGACCATCGCGGGCCAGGGCCAGGTCGTGCAGGTCCGCGGCGAATATCTGCGGCTGCTGCCGCTGCACGAGGTCCTCAACAT
>CAXTPX010000242.1:0-5395 GCA_964246005.1 uncultured Burkholderiaceae bacterium
CCGGTTGCAATAGAAACCCGGCGTCCCTGGCCGACGGTCGAACGCTGCAAACAAAAAGCCGCTCACGCCCGGCAGCATGAACGGCTTTTCGATTGAAGCCGACTTGATGATTCGCCGCCGCTCGGTCGTCGGCAGTTCGTGACCGCGCCCTCGAACAGTCGGCGCGTCCCGGCAAAACTTTACTAGCTCAGGCCCGCAACCTTCGGCTGGTCACCGTAGATCAGCAGCGGCTTCACCCCACCGTTGATCTGGTTCTCGTCGAGCACGACGCGGACCACGCCCTTCGAGCTCGGCAATTCGAACATGACGTCGAGCAGCGCGTGTTCAAGCATCGAACGCAGGCCACGCGCGCCGGTTTTCCGCTTCAACGCCTTCTTCGCGATCGCCAGCAACGCGGCCGGCCGGATCTCGAGCTCGACGCCTTCCATCGCGAGGAGCTTCTGGTACTGCTTGACGAGCGCGTTCTTCGGCTCGACGAGGATCTCGATCAGCGCCTCTTCGTTCAGTTCGTTCAACGTGGCGACCACCGGCAGCCGGCCGACCAGTTCGGGGATGAGACCGAACTTGATCAGGTCCTCGGGCTCGACCTCGCGCAGCACGTCGCCGACCGCACGATCGGACTGGCTCTTGACCTCGGCACCGAAGCCGATGCCGCTCCGCTCCGAACGATTGCGGATGACCTTCTCGAGACCGTCGAACGCCCCGCCGCAGATGAACAGGATGTTGGTCGTGTCGATCTGGACGAAGTCCTGGTTCGGATGCTTGCGGCCACCCTGCGGCGGCACGGAGGCCAGGGTTCCCTCGACCAGCTTCAACAGGGCCTGCTGCACGCCTTCGCCGCTGACGTCGCGCGTGATCGACGGGTTGTCGGACTTGCGCGAGATCTTGTCGATCTCGTCGATGTAGACGATGCCCTTCTGCGCCTTCTCGACTTCGTAATTGCAGTTCTGCAGCAGCTTCTGGATGATGTTCTCGACGTCCTCGCCGACATAACCCGCCTCGGTCAGCGTCGTCGCATCGGCGATCACGAACGGCACGTTGAGCAATCGGGCGAGCGTCTGCGCGAGGAGCGTCTTGCCCGAACCGGTCGGGCCGACCAGCAGGATGTTGCTCTTCGCCAGTTCCACATCGTCCTTCTTGGACATGTGCTTCAGGCGCTTGTAGTGGTTGTAGACCGCGACGGCCAGGATGCGTTTCGCCGTCTCCTGGCCGATGACGTACTGGTCGAGGATGTCGCCGATCTCCTGCGGCGTCGGCAGGTCCGAACGCGTGATCGTGCCGGACGGGTCGGCCTGGGCGGCCTCGTCGCGAATGATGTCGTTGCACAGATCGATGCACTCGTCGCAGATGAACACCGACGGGCCGGCGATCAGCTTCTTGACCTCGTGCTGGCTCTTGCCGCAGAACGAGCAATACAGCAACTTCTCGCCGCTCGAACCCTTTTTTTCCGACATGCTGCTTCTGCCCCGCTACCGTTGGACCACAAACCGAAAACAACTATACCGTGGAATCAAAAGGCGGCCGTTCCGGGGGCGCACGCTTCCGTCGCCTGTGCGTTCGATGCAACGAGCCCGGAGGCCCGCTGCTCGATGCAATACGACACCGATCAGGTTTCGGTCACCCGCGTCGTCAGCACCTCGTCGATCAGCCCGTACTCCTTCGCCTGCTCGGGCGACATGAACGTGTCGCGGTCGGTATCCCGTGCGATGCGTTCGATCGGCTGGCCCGTGCGCTCGGAGTAGATGCTGTTGAGACGCTCGCGCAGATACAAGATTTCCTTCGCCTGGATCTCGATGTCCGCTGCCTGACCCTGCGATCCGCCGGACGGCTGGTGGATCATGATCCGCGAGTTCGGCAACGAGAAGCGCTTGCCCTTCGCGCCGGCCATCAGCAGGAACGAACCCATGCTGGCCGCCATGCCGGTGCACAGCGTCGAGACGTCCGGCTTGATGAACTGCATCGTGTCGAAGATCGCGAGGCCCGCGTAGATCGAGCCGCCGGGCGAATTGATGTACAGCGAGATGTCCTTGTCCGGATTCTCGGACTCGAGGAACAACAACTGGGCGACGACGAGATTGGCCGTCTGGTCGTTGACCGGTCCGACCAGGAAAATGATCCGTTCCTTCAGCAGGCGCGAGTAGATGTCGTACGCGCGCTCGCCGCGTCCGGACTGCTCGATCACGACGGGAACCATGCCGAGGCCGGTCGGCTCGGTCGCACTGAATGCGTGGGGGCTGCTCATCGATCACTGTCCTTGCTGAAAATATGATGGGTCGTGCGCGTTCGCCGTACGAGGACGACGACGCCTGATTCGGTCACGGCCGAACGATCATGCCTGAGCCGCGTTGCCCATCAGTTCGTCGAACGGGACGATCGCTTCGCTGACCTTCGCCTTGCGGAGAACGAAGTTGACGACGTTTTCCTCGAGCACAAGTGCTTCGATCTCGCCCAGCCGCGAGCGGTCGGCGAAATACCACCGAACCACTTCGGCCGGCTTCTCGTAACTCTGCGCCAGTTCCTCGACGTGGCTCTTCAATTGCTCCGGCGTCGCCTGGAGGTTCTCGTTCTTGACGAGCTCGGCCAGCACGAGCCCGAGCCGCACCCGCCGCTCGGACTGCGCCGCGAACAGGTCCGGCGTCAGCGGCATCGCATCCACCGACATCCCGCGGCGACGCATCTCTTCGGCCGCATTTTCCATGAGGCGCTGGTTCTCGGCGTCGAGCAACGCCTTCGGCACGTCCATCGTGGATGCTGCCAGCAACGCGTTCATCACGCTGTCCTTCGTGCGCGCCTGCAGGCGCTTCTTCACCTCGCGCTCGAGGTTCGCGCGGATCTCGACGCGCATCCGCTCGAGGTCGCCGTCGGCGACACCGAGCGACTGCGCGAACCCGCTGTCGATCGGCGGCACGTGCGCCCACTCGACATCCTTGACGGTGAGCGTGAACTGCGCCGTCTTGCCGGCCACCGCGGCACCGTGATAGTCGTCTGGGAACTTCAACTCGAATGCCTTCACGTCACCGGGCGCAAGGCCGGTCGCAGCCGTCTCGAACTCCGGCAGCATGCGACCCTCGCCGAGGACGAACGCGAAGTCGTTGCCGCTACCGCCTTCGAAGGGCTGACCATTGAGCGTCCCGACGAAGTCGACCGTCACGCGATCGCCGGGCTGCGCCGTCGGAGTCGTGCCGGCCGGCGCCACGTGTTCCTGCGCGTGGCCATGATCGTGGCCATGATGATCGTGCGCATGACCCGCCTTCGAATGGTAGTGGGTGCGCTGCTGCCGGAGGATCTCGATCGTGCGGTCGACCGCCCCATCGTCGACGTCGGTCTTCGCCTGCATGACCTCCGCGTTCTCGAGCGGGGCGATGCGCACTTCCGGATAGACCTCGAACGTCGCGTCGAACGAGACGGCGCCATCACCCGCGCCTTCGGCCTGCTGTCTCGCAGTGATGTTCGGTGCGCCGGCCACGCGCAACCGGTTCTCTTCGACCGCCTTGCTGAACGCGCCGCCGACCTTCTCGTTCAGGACCTCGTTGTGCACCTGGAAGCCGTACTGCTGCGCCACCATCTTCATCGGCACCTTGCCGGGACGGAAGCCGGCCATGCGGACCGTGCGGGACAGGCGCTTCAGGCGCACGTCGACTTCCTTCTCGATCTCGTCGATCGGCACCGACAGGTGGAGGCGACGTCCGAGCTTGCCGAGATTTTCTACTTGCATAGTGGTTCCGTGGTGTTCCGTGTTCGGGGGTGAATGGCTTCATCGCTCGCGGCGGTGGCGCGGCATCGTCCGGATCGCAATGGCCGGCGCGAACCGTCGAAGTCGCGACGGAACGCCGTGGCAACCTGGTGCGAGGGAGGGGACTCGAACCCCTACACCATTGCTGGCGTCAGGACCTAAACCTGGTGCGTCTACCAATTTCGCCACCCTCGCGGCGACGCCGTCGTTCGACGCCTGGCCTCTCCCGCCAGCCCGGCCCGGACGTCGTCGTCGCGGCCGTGAACCGACAGTGGAGCGGCGGCGGATTATACGTGATGCTCCCGTGCGTCGAACGCCTGCCGGGCAAGGCGCTTCGAGCTTCTATACTGCCGCGCTGTTTCGCTTCGAACACGCGTTGCCAGCGCCCTGCCCGCCACCCATGCCGGTCGATCACTACGAGAACTTTCCCGTTGCATCGCTGTTGATGCCGCGGCGCCTGCGGCGGCCCGTCGAGGCGATCTATCACTTCGCGCGGCAGGCCGACGATCTCGCCGACGAAGGCGACGCGACCCCGGCGGAACGGCGCGCGGCGCTGGCGGCCTTCGACGCGCAGCTGCTCGAGATCGACGCGGGACGCTCGCCCGCACGGGAGCCGTCGGGCGCGATGTTCGCGACGCTCGCGGCCGCGATCCGCGAGCACGCGCTCCCGATCGTCCTCTTCCGGGACCTGCTGTCGGCCTTCTCGCAGGACTGCGTCGTCGCACGTTACGACGACGATGCGCAACTGCTCGACTACTGTCGCCGCTCCGCCAACCCGGTCGGCCGACTGCTGCTGGTTCTCTACGGTGCGGACGACGAGATCCATCGCGTGTGGTCCGACCGCATCTGCACCGCGCTGCAGTGGATCAATTTCTGGCAGGACGTTGCCGTCGACCGCCTGAAGGATCGCATCTATCTGCCGCACGCGGATCTCGCGCGCTTCGGCATCGACGAGGAGACGCTGATCGCCGATCCCGCTGCATTGATGCGCACGGAGGGCTGGCGCGCGCTGATGCGCTTCGAGGTCGAGCGCACCCGGGTCATGATGATCGAGGGTTCGCCGCTGGCGCTCGCGCTCCGCGGTCGCATCGGCCTCGAGCTGCGGCTGATCGTGCAGGGCGGCTTGCGGATCCTCGAGAAGATCGAACGGGTCGACTACGACGTCTTCGCGCATCGGCCGACGCTCGGCCGGCGCGACGCAGCGCTGATGGCCATGCGGGCGCTGACCATGCGGGCGCGACGGTGGCCGTACCCTGTTGTCGACCACCCGGTCGACACGGTCCGCCGATGACGCCCGAGGCTTATTGCCAGGAGAAGGCGGCCAGAAGCGGCTCGAGCTTCTACTACGCGTTCCTGTTCCTGCCGCCTCCTCGCCGCGCGGCGATCACCGCGCTGTATGCGTTCTGTCGCGAGGTCGACGACGTCGTGGACGAGAGCACCGATGCGACGCTCGCCGCGCAGACGCTCGCCTGGTGGCGGGACGAGATCGATCGGCTCTATCAGGGAACACCGACGCATCCGGTGACGCGTGCGCTCGCGCCGCATCTGGAGCCCTATTCGATCACCCGGCCGCGCCTGCTCGAGATCATCGCCTGGATGGAGATGGACCTGCATCAGACGCGCTACCTCGACTTCGCGGGTCTCGCGCACTACTGCCATCAC
>CAXTPX010000243.1:0-5388 GCA_964246005.1 uncultured Burkholderiaceae bacterium
TACAGCTTCGCCCAACGCGTCCCGCCGGACGACGACTCGCCGTCGCGGTTGGCCTGCGTGCCCAGCCGTTCGGCGTCGCGCACCGACAGCCGCTTGCCGACGATCTGGTTCGCCAGCGTGATCTGGTCGGCCGCCGTCGCCGGCAATAGCGCCCTCGCGTGACCCATGTCGATGTCGCCGGCCATCAGCATCGCCTGAACCGGCTTCGCCAGGTTGATCAGGCGCAGGAGGTTCGACGTGGCGCTGCGCGACCGGCCGATGGCCCGCGCGGCGTCCTCGTGCGTCAGGTGGAACTCGCTGATCAGGCGCTGCACGCCCTGCGCTTCCTCGAGTGGGTTCAGGTCTTCGCGCTGGATGTTCTCGATCAGCGACATCGCTGCCGCAGACTCGTCCGGGACATCCCGGACCAGTACCGGGATTTCCGTCAGTCCGGCGATCGTGGCCGCGCGAACGCGCCGCTCGCCCGCGATGATCTCGTAGCGCCCTCCGTTGAGCGGGCGAACCAGGACGGGCTGCATCACGCCCTGCGCCTTGATCGACTCGGCGAGCTCCGCCAGCGCGCCCTCGTCCATTCGCGTGCGCGGCTGGTACTTGCCGGGCTGGAGCAGGCCGAGCTCGAGCGCGTGCGGAAGCGCAGCATCCGAGGGGGCCGAGCTCTCCGACGCGCCGAGCAGCGTCTCGAGTCCGCGACCGAGGCCTTTGCGCTTGCTCATGCCGAGCCCGCCCCTGCCAGTTCGACCTCCGCGTGGCGTCCCGCCGCCCGCGACTCATCGGATGCGAAGCGCTCGATCATCTCCGCGGCAAACGCGACGTAGGCTTGAGCGCCCTTGCTCGCCTTGTCGAAGACGACGCCGGGCATGCCGTACGAGGGCGCTTCGGCCAGGCGGATGTTGCGCGGCACGAGCGTGCGGAACACCTTGTCGCCGAAGTGGGACTCAAGCTGCGCGGAGACCTGATTCGCCAAGGTCGAGCGGGGGTCGAACATCACGCGGAGCAGCCCGATGATCTCGAGTTGCGCATTCAGATTACGATGTACCTGCTTGATTGTATTCACCAAATCCGAGAGTCCCTCGAGGGCGTAATACTCGCATTGCATCGGGATGATCACGCCATGCGCGGCCGTCAGTCCGTTGAGCGTGAGCAACGACAAGGCGGGTGGGCAGTCGATCAGGACGAAGTCGTAAAGGTCCAGGTGCGGAGAGAGTGCTGCCTTCAGCCGCGTTTCCCGACGCTCCATCTCGACCAGATCCAGCTCCGCACCGGCAAGTTCGCGGTTCGCGGGCAACACGTCGTAGCGACCGCTTTCCGATCGCTGGAGCACCGATGGCATTGGAGCAAGACCGAGAAGCAACTGGTAGACGCTGACCTTCAGCGCCCGCTTGTCGATGCCGGATCCCATCGTCGCGTTGCCCTGCGGGTCCAGGTCAACCAAGAGAACGCGTCGTGACGAGGCTGCGAGTGCAGCGGCGAGATTGACGGTCGTCGTGGTCTTTCCGACTCCGCCCTTCTGATTTGCGATTGCGAAGATCTTTGCCATGATTACCTGAGCGCCGCACCAGAAGATACGCGTCGAAGGACGACGGCACAGCGCTCCGCGCCGAGAAAGGGGACGTCCAACAGATCGACGCGTTCGACGTTCCAGTCGGACGGCAGCGACGCGATTTCCTCGGTCGGCGTCTTCCCCTTCATTGCGATCACGGTCGTGTCCTCGCCGATCAGGTGGTCGATGGCTCCCAGCATCGTGCAGATGTCGGCGAACGCTCGGGAAACGACGATCTGCGGTGGTTGCGCCAGTGCAACGAGCTCGACACGCGCGTGTAGGGGATGAAGGTTCCCCAATCGCAGTGTCGTCTTCGCCTGCAATTGAAACCCGACTTTCTTGGCGACGGCATCGACCGAATGGACTTCGACGAGCGGACGAACGATTGCCAGCGGGATTGCCGGGAGTCCCGCCCCACTGCCGACGTCGAGCAACGTCGTTGCCCCAAGTCGATCGATCAAGGGGACGATGCTCAGCGAATCCAGCAGGTGAACCGGCAGCATGTCGATTGGGTCGCGAACCGAGGTGAGGTTGTAGACCCCGTTCCACTTCTGCAGCAGCGCCAGAAAGTCCAGCAGCTGCTGCTGTTGGAATGCTGTCGCCTGGACGCTCAACGCGTTCAAACCGGATTCGAGGCGCTCGCACTGGCTCTGCGCCCGATGGACGCCGGTGGCCATGGCGGCTTGCGTTGCCATCAACCGTGCTCGACGCTGGTATCGGCGTGCAGGATTTCAGCGGACTCGGTAGGCTCGCGTCCCAGGCCTCGCTTCAAGTGAACGAGCAACAGCGAGACGCTCGCCGGCGTGACACCAGCGACTCGCGACGCCTGACCCAGCGTTTCAGGGCGGGCGGCTGTCAGCTTCTGACAGGCTTCGAACGACAAGCCTTTTACCGCATGGAAGTCGATTGCGGCCGGCAAGACCAGGTCGTCGAGACCAGCTGTGCGCTCGATGTCATCGCGCTGGCGCGTCACATATCCCGCGTATTTGATGTTGATCTCGATCTGTCGCGCGATCGCCGGCTCGTTCACGTGCTCGCTGGAGACGAGGTCGCCCTCTACGGTGCGAAGACTCACAAGCCCGTCATATGCGACCTCGGGCCTTCGCAGGAGGTCGATCAGGCAATACTCACGTTGGATCGCTTGGCCGATGACTCTTGTCATCTCTTTGGCGCTCACCGTTCGCGGCGAAACCCAGGTTGTCGCAAGGCGATGTGTTTCACGTGAAACAACGTCGCGCTTCGTCGAGAACGCAGCCCAACGGATGTCGTCCACCAGACCGAGCGCGCGCCCCTGTTCGGTCAGACGCTCGTCGGCATTGTCCTCGCGCAGGCTCAACCGATATTCGGAGCGACTGGTAAACATGCGGTACGGCTCGAGGACGCCCTTGCTGGTCAGATCATCGACCATGACCCCGAGATACGCTTCACTTCGTTTCGGTGCCCAACCGCCCAAACCGTGAGCCAACCGCGCAGCGTTGATTCCAGCGAGAAGACCTTGGGCGGCCGCCTCTTCGTAGCCGGTCGTGCCGTTGATCTGCCCTGCAAAGAACAAGCCTCGAATGGATGCAACCTCCAACGTGCGCTTCAAGCAACGCGGATCAAAGTAGTCGTATTCGATGGCATAACCTGGTCGCAGCAGATGCGCGTCTTCCAGTCCCGCGATGCTATGCACGAGGTCGCATTGCACATCGAACGGAAGGCTGGTCGAGATGCCGTTCGGATAGAACTCGTTGGTGGTGAGCCCCTCCGGCTCGAGGAAGATCTGGTGGGAATCCTTGCCGGCGAAGCGATGGATCTTGTCTTCGATACTCGGGCAGTAACGCGGACCGACTCCCTCGATGACGCCGCTGTACATCGGTGATCGATCGAGTGCGCCACGGATGATCTCGTGCGTCCGCGCATTGGTCTCCGTCGTCCAGCAAGGCAACTGCGCCGGGTGCATCGATGCGTCCCCGATGAACGAGAACACGGGAACTGGATCGGTGTCACCGTACTGCGCTTCCATTCGCGCGAAGTCGATCGAGCGTCCATCGATGCGCGGCGGCGTACCTGTCTTCAGTCGTCCACGCGGCAAGTCGAGGGCTGCGAGTCGATTCGCCAACGTGATCGAAGACGGATCCCCGGCTCGACCAGCCAAGTGGCTTTCCAAACCGACATGAACCTTGCCGTTCAGGAAAGTGCCGGCCGTCAGCACGACGGTGCGGGACGGAAAGCGGATGCCCGACTGCGTGACGACACCTGCCACGCCGTTGCGGTCGAGCATGAAATCGTCGGCCGCTTGTTGAAACAACCAGAGGTTGGGCTGGTTTTCGAGGCGCCGCCTGATCGCCGCCTTGTACAACACGCGGTCGGCCTGAACCCGGGTTGCGCGAACCGCAGGTCCCTTGCTGCTGTTGAGGATGCGGAATTGAATACCCGCCTCGTCGGCCGCCAAGGCCATCGCACCACCGAGCGCGTCGATCTCCCGCACGAGGTGACCCTTACCGATGCCGCCGATCGACGGGTTGCAGCTCATCGCGCCGAGCGTTTCGATGTTCTGGGTCAGCAACAGCGTCGACGCGCCGCTGCGCGCGGCTGCGAGCGCTGCCTCGGTGCCGGCGTGGCCGCCACCGATGACGATGACATCGAACAGGTCTGGGACTTTCATGCGGGGGCCTCTTGGGAGGCGTGATTATCCGCGCATGCGCCTGGTTACGCCATCCGCTGTTTCACGTGAAACAGGCGTGCGACGCAAGTGAACGCCCACTTTCGACGAGAAGTGCAATTAGCTTGGGATATCGCGGGTCGCCTTGCGCTCGCGCCATGCCACGTACTCGCCGACCACGCCGCGTCGGAACAGCAGCACGCAAACTACGAAGATCGCCCCGATGATCACGGTCACCCACGATCCGACCTTGTCGGCGAGCGAATCCTGCAACGCGATCACGATCCCTGCCCCGACGGCGGGTCCGAGGAACGTTCCGAGACCACCGAGCAACGTCATCAGGATGACCTCGCCCGATTGCGACCAGTGGACATCGGTCAGTGTCGCGAAACCCAGCGCCAGCGTCTTCAACGATCCCGCCAGGCCGGCGAGCGTCGCAGACAACACGAACGCCAGCAGCTTGTACCGATCGACCACGTAGCCCAGCGACACGGCACGGGGTTCGTTTTCGCGGATCGCCTTCAGGACCTGGCCGAACGGCGAATGGATGACGCGGCGGATGAACGCGAAGACGGCGATGAAGACGGTGAGGACGAAGTAGTACATCGCGACGTCGCTCTGCAATGGCAGCAATCCGAACAGGTCACCACGCGGCACGCCCTGCAACCCGTCCTCGCCGTGCGTGAACGGGAATTGAAGGCACGCGAAGTACACCATCTGGGCGAGCGCCAACGTGATCATCGCGAAGTAGATGCCCTGTCGCCGGATGGCGATCGCGCCGACCACGAGGCCGATGGCCGCCGCGACCAGCATGCCGAACAGGATGCCGAGCTCCGGCGTGAGGTTGTAGCTCCGCACGATCCAGCCGGTGGCGTAGGCCGCCGTCCCGAAGAACGCCGCGTGCCCGAACGACAGCAGTCCGGTGAATCCGAACAGCAGATTGAAGGCGCACGCGAAGATCGCGAAGCACAGGATCTTCATGATCAGCACGGGGTAGAGCCCGACGAACGGCACCGCCAGCGCGAGCACGATCAGCAATGCGTAAGCCACGACGGCGAACGATGAACTCTTGCGCCGCACGTCAGGCCCCTTTCCCGAACAGCCCGACCGGTCGGAAGATCAGCACCACGATCATGATCATGAACACGACGACGTTCGCGGCGACCGGCCCGACGCGCACATTGATCAGCCAGCTTGCAGCGTT
>CAXTPX010000244.1:0-5374 GCA_964246005.1 uncultured Burkholderiaceae bacterium
TCGTCATCGGCGACGAGTTCACCGGCCGCCTGATGGTCGGGCGTCGCTGGTCCGACGGCCTGCATCAGGCCGTCGAGGCGAAGGAACGCGTCAAGATCCAGAACGAGAACCAGACGCTCGCGTCGATCACGTTCCAGAACTACTTCCGCATGTACGGCAAGCTCGCTGGCATGACCGGCACGGCCGACACGGAAGCCTACGAGTTCCAGGAGATCTACAACCTCGAGACGGTCGTGATCCCGCCGAACAAGCCGTCGGCGCGCGGCGACAAGCTCGACCAGGTCTACAAGACCGCGGGCGAGAAGTACAACGCGATCATCATGGACATCGAGGACTGCCGGAAGCGCGGGCAGCCGGTGCTGGTCGGCACGACGTCGATCGAGAACTCCGAGCTGTTGTCGGGCCTGCTGAAGAAGAAGAAATTTCCGCACGAGGTGCTGAACGCGAAGCAGCACGCGCGCGAGGCCGAGATCATCGTGCAGGCCGGCGCGCCGGGCGGCGTGACGATCGCGACCAACATGGCCGGCCGCGGCACCGACATCGTGCTCGGCGGCAACGTCGAGAAGCAGATCGACTTCCTGCAGGCCGACGAGACCAAGAGCGATGCCGAGAAGACCGCGGGCGTCGAGCAGTTGCGCAACGCCTGGCAGGGACTGCACGATCAGGTCGTCAAGGCGGGGGGCCTGCACATCATCGGTACCGAGCGCCACGAGTCGCGCCGCGTCGACAACCAGTTGCGAGGTCGCAGCGGTCGCCAGGGTGATCCGGGCTCGTCGCGCTTCTATCTTTCGCTCGACGATCCGCTGTTGCGCATCTTCGCCGGCGACCGCGTGCGCGCGATCATGGACCGGCTGAAGATGCCCGAGGGCGAGCCGATCGAGGCCGGCATCGTGATGCGATCGATCGAGACCGCGCAACGCAAGGTCGAGGCGCGCAACTTCGACATCCGCAAGCAGCTGCTCGAGTACGACGACGTCGCGAACGACCAGCGCAAGGTCATCTACCAGCAGCGCAACGAACTGCTCGAAGCGAAGGACATCTCCGAGACCATCGCGTCGCTGCGCCGCGGCGTCTTCACCGGCGTGGTCCGCATTTACGTGCCCGAGGGCGCGATCGAGGAGCAGTGGGACGTGCCCGGCCTCCAGCGGACGCTGTCGTCCGAGTGGCAGCTCGACGTGCCGTTGACCGCCCTGCTCGAAAGCGAGCAGACGTTGACCGACGAGGACATCCTCGAGCGGGTGGTGCAGGCGGCCGACGCGTCGTACGACGCGAAGATCGCGATCGCGGGCAAGGAGGCATTCGGGGGCTTCGAGCGGTCGATCATGCTGCAGTACCTCGACTCGCACTGGCGCGAGCACCTGGCCGCGCTCGACCACCTGCGCCAGGGCATCCACCTGCGGGGCTACGCGCAGAAGAATCCGAAGCAGGAGTACAAGCGCGAGGCCTTCGAGCTGTTCTCGGCGCTGCTCGATGCGATCGGCAACGAGGTCACGCGCGTCATCATGAACGTCCACGTGCAGACGCAGGAGCAGATGCTCGCGGCCGAGGAGCAGATCGCCGCGACGCCGCCGCAGCTCGAGAACGTCCGCTACCAGCACGCCGACTTCGACGAGGCGCTCGCCACGGTCGCCGACGCGGAGGAGGTGGCGCTCGAATCGTCGGAGCCGATCGGACGACTTCAGCAGCGCGCGGAGGCGCCGCGGGTGCAGCAGGTCCAGCGCTTCGTCGACAAGGTCGGCCGCAACGATCCGTGCCCGTGCGGCAGCGGCAAGAAGTACAAGAACTGTCACGGCAAGCTGGCCTGACGGTCAGAGCGGGATTACTGAGTTTCGTGTTTTGCTTCAACTCGCTTATCTCGGTATGAACGGTGGATCCGATTTCCAATCCGTTCTCGCCTGGAGCCGGCAGGCCGCCGCCCGAGCTCGCAGGACGGGACGAGCTGCGCAGGGCCGTCCGCATTGCGATCGAGCGCATTCGGCGCGGGCTTCCCGCGAAGAGCGTGCTCATGGTCGGCCTTCGCGGTGTCGGCGAGACCGTGCTGATGCACCGGATGCGGGACGATGCCGACGGTGCGGGCATCCACACGATACGCATCGAGGCGCCCGAGCGGCGCTCGTTGCCGCGTTGCTGGCGCCGCAGCTCGGGCAGGCCCTGCTGTGGCTGTCGCTGAACGATCAGGCCAAGGCGCTGGGACAGCGCACCCTGCGGGCGCTCGCCGGCTTCACGAAGGCGCTGAAAGTTCAAGTGACACGACATCGAGTCGGATTGGACTTCGCGCCGGAGGCCGGACCCGCCGACAAGATCGAAGTCGATGCGCTGGAACAGATCGTCGTCCGGACGCAGGGCTACCCGTATTTCCTGTTCCGGCGACGTCGCCGAGCAACGGGCGCACAAGGTCACGTCGCTCGGGCCGACCCGCAACCAGCTCATCTCGAAGGGGATGATCTGGAGCCCCGGCCATGGCGACACCGCGTTCGCGGTGCCGCTGTTCGATTCATTCATGCACCGGATCATGCCGGGCGACGATTGGCGGGAATGACCTGATGCAGATAATCGACCTTCGCAGCGACACCGTGACCCGCCCGACACCGGCGATGCTGGCGGCGATGATGTCGGCCGAAGTCGGCGACGACGTCTACGGCGACGATCCGACCGTGAACCGCCTGCAGGAACGGATGGGGGCGATGGCCGGGATGGAAGCCGCGCTGTTCATGCCGTCCGGCACGCAGAGCAATCTCGCGGCGCTGATGGCGCACTGCGCGCGCGGTGACGAATACCTGGTCGGGCAGCTCGCGCATACCTACCGCTACGAAGGCGGCGGGGCCGCGGTGCTCGGCAGCATCCAGCCGCAGCCGATCGAGAATGCCGACGACGGGACCATCCCCATCGACAAGTTGCGGGCGGCGATCAAGCCGCACGACGACCACTTCGCGCGCACGCGGCTGATCGCGCTCGAGAACACCATTCACGGGCAGGTGATTCCGCAGCGCTACGTCGACGAGGTCGCAGCGCTCGCCACCGAAGCCGGATTGAAGATGCATCTCGACGGGGCGCGCGTGTTCAACGCCGTGGTCGCGAGCGGTCTGTCGCTCGAAGCGATCTGCACGCCGTTCGACTCGGTGTCGATCTGCCTGTCGAAAGGTCTCGGCACGCCGATCGGCTCGGTGTTGTGCGGCCGGCGCGAACTGATCGACAGCGCGCACCGCTGGCGGAAGATGCTCGGCGGCGGATTGCGGCAGGCCGGTCTGCTCGCGGCCGCCGGGCTGCACGCGCTCGATCATCACGTCGAGCGCCTCGCCGACGATCATGCGAACGCGGCAGCCCTTGCCGACGGGCTTCGAGCGATCGATTGCCTGACCGTCCGCGGGCCGTTCACGAACATGGTCTTCGTCGACGTGCCGGCGGACGACGCCGCGGCGCTCGGCCTCTTCCTGCGCGACGAGGGGATCGTCGCGGCGCTCGGTCCGCACACGCGCTTCGTCACCCACCTCGACATCGACCGCGACGCCATCGACCACGTCGTCGCGAAGGTGAAGGCGTTCTACGCGACGTCGTGAGGGCTCGATCGTGCCCGATGCAAGCCGAGCGCGATGTCGCGGTCGGTCGGGCGGCAGGTCTCGGGGGTTCGACGCGGTCGAGGCGGCGAGCCATAATCGCCCATGCTCCTGATGATCGACAACTACGACAGCTTCACCTACAACCTCGTCCAGTATTTCGGCGAGCTCGGTGAAGAGGTCAGGGTCGTTCGCAACGACGCGATCTCGCTCGACGAGGTCGAGGCGATCGGCGCGGACCGCATCTGTCTCTCGCCCGGGCCATCGACGCCCGAACAGGCCGGCCTCTGCGTCCCGCTGCTGCAGCGTTTCGCCGGCAGGATGCCGATCCTCGGCGTCTGCCTCGGGCACCAGGCGATCGGCGCGGCGTTCGGCGGCAACGTGGTTCGCGCGGCGCGCGTGATGCACGGCAAGACCGACGCCGTCACGCACACCGCGAGCGGGGTCTTCAGCGACCTGCCGTCGCCGTTCAACGTCACGCGCTACCACTCGCTCGCGATCGAACGGCGCTCGTTGCCCGATTGCCTCGAGGTCACGGCCTGGACGGACGATGGCGAGATCATGGGCGTGCGACATCGCGAGTTCGATGTCGAGGGGGTGCAGTTCCATCCCGAGGCGATCCTGACCGAGCACGGTCATCGGCTGTTGTCCAATTTCCTGCATCGATGAGGGCGCGTGGTCGTCACGCCGGCTCGCCTGGTCCGAGCGAACCGGTCACGGCTCGTCGATCGTCGAAGCCCTCTTCGTCGCCCGTCGGAAGCCCATCGATGCAGAGCCGATGAGCGGTGCCGGAGCCGCGGAAGATGCCGCCGATCGTGACGGCGCCGCGCGATGGGGAACCGTCGCGTTCGCGGCGAGCTGCCTGTCGGCGCTGATCTATTTCGCGACCAGTCTCGGGATTCGCAACTTCGTCGGCTTCCTCGTCGATGGGGCCGTCAAGTTCGCGCGCCTGTTCGGGGTGTCCGCATGACCCCCGCATGAATCCTGCATGAATCCTCTTCTCGGCATCGCGGTGCTTGGGCTGGCCGGCGCAGCGGCGATCCGGGCGACGTCCGGGCTCGCCGGAGACCGGGTCGCGCGCTCGCTCGCGACGTCGACCGTCTTCCTCGCGATCTTCCTCGGCGCGTTCCTGTCTCAGGGCTTCATCGAACTCGCGACGGGCCGGCCCGTCATCGCACTGCCGTTCGCGGTCGCGTTCGCGGCGGTCGGACTCGTCGTGACGGTGATCCTGACCCGCACGGCGTCACGGCCTCGCCCGACGATCGTGGACGCCAGCACCAAGCGTCGGTGGCGGCTCATCCCGCGAGTCGTTGCGGCGGCTATGACCCTGCTCTTCATCGCTTGTGCCGCTCTCCTGCTGGCGGGCGAGGTGCCGCACGGATACGAGGTGAAGGCCTATCACCTGCCGCTCGCGATCCGCGTGCTGCGCGACGGCACGCTGCACATCTGGGACCGGTCGTTCATGCATGCCTACCCGGTGAACATGAGCGTCTGGGCCGGGTTCTTCATGGTGCTGGTCCCCGAGTGGCTCGTGTCGATCGTGAACCTGCCCTTCCTCGTGCTGCTGGTGACCGCGGTGTACGGCTTGTGCCGCGCGGTCGGCGGTGACCGATCGGCTTCGCTGCTGATCGCGACGGGCGTCACGACGATCCCCATCATCGGCTTCTCGGCGCTCGAGATCGGCGCCGACATCGCGGGCGTCGCGTTCGTCGCGATCGCGACGTACATGGTGATCGTGCGACCGGGACAGGGACGGTTCTCGTACTGGATCGCCGGGCTGGCGGCCGGGATGGCGTACGGATTCAAGAGCCTGCATCTCG
>CAXTPX010000245.1:0-5363 GCA_964246005.1 uncultured Burkholderiaceae bacterium
TGCCATCCCGGCCCGGCGATGGTCGAGGACTCGGGCGTTTCACAGTTCGGACCACTTTGGCAAGCGAAACCGCTTCCTCCCAGCGGTGTAGTAGCTGGCGAAGACGGCGCCAGGCGCACCGACCACGATCACGAAGCCGAGCACGGCCAACGTCATGTCGAGGCCATGAGCCTCGAACGAACCGAGGCAAAGCCCGATCCAGCAAATGCCGAACGGTAGCCCGGTGATCAGGAGCAGATTCCAGAACGACAGGAAGTGCGGGGGAGGCACCTCGAGGCCGAGACGCCAGAGGATCGGGTAGGTCGGCGGCAGGTAGTTGCGTTTCATGATGCCGGTTCTGGCGAGCAGCGCCAGCGCCCTGTCGCGTTTTCGATCGAAGTCGTTCATGACGTTGGCTGCGGATCGGGCTGAAGTCCGCGCTTGCGAAGGCGCCTCGTGCAGAGACGCCTTCGCATGCGCTCACGGGTTCGCATAGGTCGAGATCGCATTGGCGCCGATGCCGGCGATCGCCAGTACACCGGCCGCAGCACCCCAGGCCGGCGCGGTACAGACGGCGATCGTGGCACCGCCGATCGCAAACATCGCGCCCAGGAACTGCCACCCGGTCAAGCCACCGTCGACTTCGTGGGTTTCCATTTCGGTCAGTTCATGCATCATGGTCGAAGCTCCCTGGAGATTGGAGTTGGAGTATTCCTGCGGGTCCGGCGACTACCTGTTGAAGACCACGAGGGAACGTGCAAACGATACGAGGCGCGTGTCCAGGGCGGTATCCCCCGCTCTGGCGACGTCGATCGAAGGTCGTGGTGCGTGCGCTCCGCACGTGGTGCCGGCCGAATTCGTGAAGAGTGTTTGCTTGTCCGGCTTGCACCGGACCCGACCGAAACACACCCATCGATCGAACGATGACCACAGCACCGTCCCCCACGCCGATCGAGCCCATGCTCGCGAAGGTGGCAGCCGCGTTGCCGAGCGAGCCCGGCTTCCTGTTCGAGCCCAAGTGGGACGGCTTTCGCGCGATCGTCTTTCGCGACGGCGAAGAGACACTGCTGCAGAGCCGCGACCTGAAGCCGCTGAACCGCTACTTCCCCGAGCTCGAGCGCGCCCTGCGCGAGCGCTTGCCCGATGGCTGCGTGCTCGACGGCGAGATCGTGGTCGTGGCGCCGGGCGGCCTCGACTTCGATGCCCTGCAGCAACGCGTCCATCCGGCCGCGTCGCGCATCGCCAAGCTCTCGGTCGAGACGCCGGCGCGCTTCGTCGCGTTCGATCTGCTGGCCGCCGACGGCGAGTCGACGATGGCGCTGCCACAGGACGAACGGCGGGCACGGCTCGAAGCGCTGCTCGCCCACGCGAGTCCGCCGCTGCACCTGACACCGATGACCCGTGACCGTGCCGAAGCCGAACGCTGGCTGGCGCAATTCGAGGGCGCCGGTCTCGATGGCGTGATGGCGAAGCCGGCCTCGGCGGCCTATCAGCCGGGCAAGCGGGCGATGTTGAAGATCAAGCACGTGCGCAGCGCCGACTGCGTCGTGGCCGGCTTTCGCTGGTACAAGGACCGCGACGACGCGGTCGGCTCCCTGCTGCTCGGCTTGTACGACGACGCGGGCGTGCTGCAGCACGTGGGCGTCACGTCGTCGTTCACGATGGCGGTGCGTCAGCAACTGGTCGAGACGCTGGCGCCGTGGCGCGAGAACGCACTCGAGTCGCATCCGTGGCGAGACTGGGCCGGCGCCGCCGTCGGCGATGCGGCCAACACCGCGCAGCGCATGCCGGGCGCGAAGAGTCGATGGAGCGCAGGCAAGGACCTGACGTGGCAGCCGCTGCGGCCCGAGCGCGTCTGCGAGGTCAAGTACGACCACCTGCAAGGCGACCGCTTCCGTCACGCGACCACGTTCCTGCGCTGGCGCGACGACAAGCCAGCCGCCGCCTGTCGCTACGACCAGCTCGAGGTCACGGCGCCGTACGAGCTGGCGAAGGTGTTCGGGGTCTGATCAGGAGCATCGTCGTTCCCGCGAAGGCGGGAACCCAGCGTCGTGTGGGTGACGGAGGTGGACCGAGCAACGACACCGGGTTCCCGCGTTCGCGGGAACGACGGTAGGTCGACTAATCCGTGTCCGCTGCCGCCCCCTTCGGCCGCAACCGCACCGGCACCCGCGTCAGGTTGATTCGCACGCGATACGACAGCGTCGAGCTTTCGCGCATGCGGTCGACCAGCACGTCGGCCGGCTCGAGATGGGCGGCCACCTCCGGATGGCTCGCCTTCCACGCATCGACCGCGGCGAGCGCATCCGCCTCGCGATCGGCGCGCGCGATCTCGATCAGCGGCGCCGTGCCGCGCGTCGCAGTCCCTCTTGCACGCGCCACCTTGGAGGGCGGTGCCCGCTTCGGTTCGTCGGCCCCCTTGCGGTAGTGCGGAGGCCACGGCGCATCGCCGTGACCTTCGGCTTCGTGCCGCGCCGACAGCGCGAGCAGCGTGTCGAGCGTGTCCGGTCGATCGTCGATCGCCGCATGCGGATCGCCGATCGACGCGAAGCGCTTCGGCACCGTCCACAACGTGAAGTCCGCCGGGTCGCAGACCTCCAGTTCGTCCCAGGTGACCGGCGTCGAGACGCGGGCGTCGGGCTTCGCGCGCACCGAGTACGCGGACGCGACCGTGCGGTCCTTCGCGTTCTGGTTGTAGTCGACGAAGACGCCTTGCCGCTCTTCCTTCCCCCACGCGCTGGTCGCGAGACCGGGCACGCGCCGCTCGACGTCGCGAGCCAGTGCCAGGGCGGCACGTCGTACCTCGTCGAAGGTCCAGCGTCGTTCGATACGCACCAGCACATGGATCCCGCGCGACCCCGACGTCTTCGGCCAGCCCGTCAGGCCGAGGTCGATCAGCGCTTCGCGAACGACGTGCGCCACCTGGCGGATCTGCGGCCACTCGACGCCCGGCACCGGGTCGAGGTCGACGCGCAATTCGTCGGGATGGTCGAGGTCGTCGGCGCGAACCGGATGCGGATGCAGTTCGAGGCACGCGAGGTTCGCCATCCACGCGAGGTCGGCCGCGTGCCGCGGCACGACCTCGTCGGCGCTGCGGCCCGACGGGAAGCGGATCGACGCGACCTCGAGCCACGCGGGCCGCGTGGTGGGCGCGCGCTTCTGGAAGAAGAAGTCGCTGCCGAGACCGTTCGGGTAGCGGACCAGCACGCACGGTCGCCCACCGGCGCCGCGCAGCGCGCCGTCGGCGACCGCGACGTAGTAGTTCACGAGATCGAGCTTGCTGACCTTCGCTTCGGCGATCAGCGGCTTCGACGCATGCGTGACGACGACGTCGCGGTCGCCGAGCCGCAGCGTGACATCGTCGTCGGTGGTGGCCATCGGCGAGTCCGTCGCGCGCCTAGCGTCGGCGCGACGACAGGCCGTCGACGATCCACAGCGCCGCGGCGATCACGATCGCGTCCTCGACGAGGCCGGTCGCCATCTGGCCGTGGCGCCGCATCGAGGCCATGCGCGCGTCGAACGTGAGGTAGGCGGCGCCGATCGCGCCCGCGGCGCCGAGCGCGGCTGCGACGACCCGATCGTCGCGTGGCGCCAACGCCGCGCCGGCCACCGCACCGGTGACGATGCGGGCGGCCATGCCGGGTGCGATGATCCGGTCCGGCGCGGATGGCAGCTTGTCACCGAAGAGCTCGCCGGCCGCGAGTGCGAGCGTTCCTGCGGCGACGAGCGGACCGCCGAGGAACGCGGGCGCACCGTTGTCGGCAGGGAGCACGCCACGGCGCGCTGCGTCGCTGACGGCGGCAAGCGGGGTCATCGCGCGCATGCCGGCGACGAGTCCGATGAGGAATGAACGAAGCACGATTCCGGGAACGGGAGACGTGGATGGAGGCGCCCGAGTATAGGTGCGCAGCCCCGGTCGGCGAACGAACCCATCGAAAGCGTATTGACCCGTTGGCAAGCGACCGTGCCGATGCACCGATCTCACAGCCTCGACGATGCTCCCCGAACGCATCCCGACTCCACCGGGTTATGCGCGCGATCGTCGATCGAGCGGGGCCTGACGCGTTGAAGCTTTCCATCCCGTCGAAGCCGGAGGTCGTGCGGTGGCTTCGCATGATCGGTCGAGAGCTCTGGGAACGTCCGCTGACGCCGCAGGAGCGCAGGCGACTCGCGCTCGCCGTGGTCATCTCGCTGCTGTGTCACGCGCTGTTGTTGCGGCTCAACTTCGCGGGGGCGGAGCCCGGCTCGGCGTCCTCCATTTCCTCCTGGCTCGGCCGCCCGGTCGATGGAAGCGACCTGCACGTCGCACTCGCGCCGCCGCCGGTCGGAGCCGCGGCGAAATCGACCCCAACGTCGGTGCCTCCGGCGGCGCCCCAGCCACCCGTCCCTGCGCGACGCTTCGAGCCGGCGGCTGCCACCCCGGCTCTGCCGCCGACACCCGCGGCACCGTTGGCCAGTGCCGGTCCGACACCCGCGCCGCACCCGAAGAGCGCAGCCAGGGCGTCCGACCCGGCTACGCCGCCACCGGCCGATGCGCCCACCCGCCCGGCGCCCGCATCGTCGACCGCGCGCAGCGTGATCGCGGTCGACACGCCCGAAGTCGCAGCGCTGGTCGTGTCGCCTCCGCCTCCCGTGCCTTCGTCCGTCACCGCGGCGGCGCTGCGCGCGGCGAGTCCCGAGCCGTCCGAGGTCGCGCGTCTCGAGTCCGGGCAGCGCGCGGCCGACGAACGTGCTGCCGATGAACGTGCTGCGGGCGAGCGGCGGCAGGAGGCGATGCGCGCCGACGCCGCGCGACGCGAAGCGGAACAAAGGGAGGCCGAGCGGCAGGAAGCCGCTCGAGAGGCGGCGGCGGAACAGGCGATCGCTCGTCAGGACGCGGCGCGCGAGGAAGCGTCGCGCAGCGAGGCCGCGCGCCTCGAAGCGGAACGTCGGGAGGCCGCTCGTCAGGCGAACGCCCGGCGCGATACGGCGGAACAGGAGGCCGCCGCGGAGGCGGAGGCGAGGCGATCGGACGCCGAGCGACAGGAGGCCGGACAGCAGGCCGCTGCTCGACAGGCAGCCGCACGGCGCGAGGCCGCCCGGCAAGAGGTCGAGCGCCGGCAAGCAGCGGAAGCGTCACGGCTCGAGTCCGCGTCGAAGGACGCTGCCCGCGACGAAGCGGCGCGAGTCGAAGCCGCACGAGCGGAGCGCGAGGATGCCGCGCGGCAGGTCGCGGTCCGGAGCGAAGTGGCGCAGCAGGAAGCCGCGCGACAGGAAGCGGCGCGCGTCGAAGCAGTGCGGGTGGAAGCCGCACGCGCGGAAGCCGCGCGCGCGGAAGCCGAGCGGCAGGAGGCCGCGGCTCGTCAGGGGTCGGCCGAACGAGAAGCCGCGCAGCGCGAGGCCGC
>CAXTPX010000246.1:0-5346 GCA_964246005.1 uncultured Burkholderiaceae bacterium
TCGCCGGCAAGATGGCGCCGGTCGCTCGCGGCGTCTGCGGCTTCGCGGTGAAGGCACTGGTCGTGCAGCACGCCGGGGCGATCGGCCTCGTCCTCGCCGACAACGCTGCCGGTTCGCCACCGGCCGGCCTCGGCGGCACCGATCCGAACGTCGTGATCCCGGCGGTGCGGATCACGCTGCCGGACGGCGTCGTCCTGAAGAACGCCCTGGCGAAGCGGACTCGCACGAAGTCGGCTGGCGTCATTGCCAAGCTCGACTTGAACCTGGCCGTGCGCGCCGGTGCGGATGCGGCCAACCGCATCCTGATGTACACGCCGAACCCGTACATCAGCGGCTCGTCGATCTCGCACTACGACACGAGTGCGTTCCCGAACCAGTTGATGGAACCGAACATCAACGCGGACCTGTCGCACGACGTGACGGTGCCGCGGGACCTCACGTTCCGGTTGCTGCAGGATATCGGCTGGTAAGCACGCGCCGTCGGAAGAAGAAGACCCGCTGATGCGGGTCTTTTTTTGCCATCGATCGGAGCCGCCTGCCTCGACCGTCACCTGTAACGGCGCGCAGCACAGACGCAGGTGCCACCTAGAGAACTTGCGCCAAGTCTCGAGGACCGAACGTGGTGGAACTCCGGCAAGGGGACCTCACCGTGCGTGACGCACGACGGACGCAGAGCATCGCCGCGTACCGCGTCAACCAGACCCGATTTCCATCAGCGGTCCGGTGCGGGATGCATTGCGAGCATCCATCACGGACTTCCGTGACCCACGCATGCGCCGCACGAATGCGTCGGCGTTCGCTCGAGCGATGAGCTTGTGAACCGATACCGGCCTGTCTGGCTGCACAAGGCCGACGGCGGCCGCCGTCAACCAGCGCGCCTCGCCTGCAACGTCCACAAACGCGCGAGATCGGCGGCGCCATCCGTGCCGCCGACCGACTTGAATTGCTGGAGTGCTTTCGCCTTCTGACCCGCTTGCAGGTAGGCGATGCCGAGGTGCAGCTTCGCATCGTCCGGACGACGCAGGCCGCCCTTGCGAATGCCCTGCTCCATCAACGACAGGCCCTTGTCGACCTGACCGTAACCGACGTAGTTGTAGCCGAGCGCAACGAGGTCGTTGCCGTCGCGCGCGGCCATCGCCGAAGCTTCCTCCTTCGCGAGCCCGGCCTGCCCCTCCGCATAGCGCTTGGCCGTCAGGTCGGCCAGGCGCTTCTGCCGGTCGACGTCGGCACCCGTGCCGAGCACCTTGGCAGCGTAGCCCTGGTCGACGATCTTCTTCGCTTCGGCCGAATACTCGTCGCCGAGCGCCATCTGCGCCATCTCCATGTAGTCGCTGGTACCGTTCATCAACCCGGAGGCCAGCTTCAGGCGATAGACGTCGAGCTGCAGGCGATCGGAGAACCCCTTTGTCAGCTGCACCCGCGCCAGCAACTCGGACCAGTATTCCTTCTTGGGGTACGACGCAGCGAGCTTCTCGAGCGACGCCATGTAACCCGCGTTGTCCTTCGATTTCTGATAGCAGCTCGCGAGCATCTGCAACTGCTCCTCGGGCGGCGCCCGGCCGCTCGTATCGTCGCTCTGCGGTGTGCCGAGCGTCCGCGACACGTTCACGCAGTCGCCGGACAGGTAATACGACTGGATCAGGATGGTCCGCATCTGGGGATCGGTACCGCCCTCCTTCAGATAGCGTTGCGTCCATACCGCTGCATTGGCGTAGTCGCGCTGCGTGTAGTACTGGCCCGCGACCGATTGGACCATGCGGATCTGCTCGGCGGGGGGCAGCTTGCCGGTCTGGATCACGGCCACCTGGGTGCCGAGGTCGCCGGAGGCTGCCGCCACGGCCGCGCGCATGCGCTCGATCGTGATCTGCTCGTTCGCCGTCTTGCCCGGTGCGTTGTCGGCTTCACGCACTTTTGCGGCGGCATCCGCGTAGCGCTTCGCCTTCAATGCTTCCTGCGCCGCCTGCAACGGCCGGCCGACCTCCGGACGCATCGCCTGGGCACTGACCAGCGGTGCATGACACAGCAGGGCGAGCGCACAGGAAATCGCTGCGGCCGTTTTGACGACGGTCTTCGAATGGGACATGAGCTTCCTTACGATTGGGCGCGAGTCGACCGTACCGAATCGACTGGGCTGTCGCGCGCTGTCCATCACCACCGACAAACCACTGCCGGGCAGCGCCAGCCAGCCGCTTGCAGCGACGAACTCAGTTGACGAACTGTTCGTTGCCGACGATGCCGATCTTGGTCAGGCCGATCTTCTGGGCCGACGCCATCACGGCGGCGACCGAGCGATACGCGACCAGCTTGTTCGGGCGAATGTGAACTTCCGGTTGCACCGGCTGCGCGACCGCCGCAGCCATCTTGCCTTCCATCGCCGAACGAGTCGGCATCGCCTCGCCGTTCCAGACCACCGTGCCGTCGAAATCGATGTCGAGCTGGACCACCTCGGGCGGCGTCGGCGGCGGGGGCGGATTGCCTGCCGGCATGTTGAGGTTCACAGCGTGAAGCTGGATCGGAATCGTGATGATCAACATGATCAACAGAACCAGCATCACGTCGATCAGCGGCGTGGTGTTCATGTCAACCATGACTTCCGGTTCCCCGGAAGCACTGGCCGAGCCGATATTCATTGCCATGTCGTCATCGCTCCAATAGCACCGCTTCTAGCGCCGAAGCACGTCGTTCAGGCGTGCGCAACCGTTCGAGCGTCCGATCAACCTCGAGGCGGCGGTTCCGTGATGAAGCCGATGTGCACGATGCCCGCCCGCTGACATGCGAACACGACCCGGCCGACGTACTCGTAGCGAGCGCCGCCGTCGCCGCGGATCTGGACCTCGGGCTGCGGCACGTTCGGCGACACCTTCTTCAACCGGTTGACCAGCGTCTCGACGTCGGCAACGCGAACGTCGTTCCAGAACATGTCGCCGTCCTTGTTGACGGAAAGGTTGATGTTCTCCGGCTTGGTCTGCCGCGGCACGTTGCTTTCCTTCGGCAGCGTGACCGGGATCGTATGCGTGACGACCGGGATCGTGATCAGGAAGATGATCAGCAATACCAGCATCACGTCGACGAGCGGCGTCGTGTTGATGGCCGAGACGATCTCGTCCTCGTCGCCGCCATCCGTCGCAATGGACATCGCCATGGTTCAGCTCGCTCGCGAGACAGCCGCCGGGCGGGCCGTCGGGATCGTCGTCGTGGCCGCGGCGGTCGGCGCTGTCGTGACGACCCGCGTGGTACCACCGCCGAGCAGCACCGAGTGGATGTCGTTGCCGAACGCACGAACCCGCTCCATGCTCGACTTGTTGCGACGAACCAGCCAGTTGTAGCCAAGCACCGCCGGCACGGCGACCGCGAGACCGATGGCCGTCATGATCAGCGCTTCACCAACCGGTCCCGCGACCTTGTCGATCGAAGCCTGCCCCGCAATGCCGATGGCGGTCAGGGCGTGATAGATCCCCCAGACCGTTCCGAACAGTCCCACGAACGGCGCGGTCGAACCGACGGTGGCCAGGAAAGCGAGCCCGTCCTGCAGGCGGTTCTGCACGTTCTCCATCGCCCGCTGCACCGACATCGTGACCCAGGTGTTGAGGTCGATGCCGCCGAGGAGACCCTCGTGGCGCTCGGTCGCCTGCATTCCCGACTCGGCGATGAACCGGAACGGGCTGCCGCTCTTCAGCGTGGTGATGCCCTGCGGCACGGACGGCGCATTCCAGAACGTCCGGTTCGCGGCCTTCGCCTGCTTCATCAACTTGGTCTGCTCGAACAACTTCGTGATCATGATGTACCAGCTACCCATCGACATGATCACGAGCACCACGAGCACGGTCTTCGCGATGAAGTCGCCACCTTTCCACAGCGCCTCCAGACCGTACGGATTGTCGACCGTCTCGCTGGTCGCCGTCGGCGTGGCCGAGACGTCGGTCTTCGCTGCGCTCGTATCCGGCGTCGCCGTCGCCGCGGGGGCCGGCGTCGTCTGCGCGAGCGCGACATGCGGCAACGCGGCGCTGCCGATCAGCATCGGGAAGATCAGGGCGAATCCGAGCGCGCGAAGTTTGTTCGTGAGTTTCATCATTTCTCCAGGGAAGCGATTGATGCCGATGCAAATGAGATCAGTGATCGAGGGGACGGGGTCAACGACTATTCGCGCTTGAACGAGAAGGGCAGTTCGAAAATGATGTCGCGCCCCTGCCCGATGCACTTGAAATCGCGCAGGATTCCCTGCGCTGCCCGGGCGAAGACGCGGTTCGTCGAACTGACGGCGACGACATCCTTGATCTCGCCGCTCGCGCTGACCGTGAAGCGCAGAACGGCCTCGCCCTTGTCGATGCCGTCACGTACCGCCTCGCGCGGATAGGCGCTGTCACCCATCGCGGTCGCGTAGTTGGGGCAGGCGGAACGCGCGCTCGGCGCCGCAGCGGGCGCTGCCGGAGCGGGCGCCGGCGCAGGCGGCGCGACGACGGCGATCGGCGGCGATACGGTCGGCACGACGTTGGTGGTCGTCTGGATCGCGTTCGGCGGCGGCGGCACGTTGACCTGCACTTCCGGCGGCGGAATGTACGGGGGCGGCGGCGATACGAACTTCGGCGGCGGTGGCAACTGCACCGGCGGCGGCGGTGGCGGCGGCTTGATCTCTTCGATGATCTGGGTCTCGAGCGGTTTCTTAACCACCTCGAGAACCTTGGTCGCGAGCCCGTTGAGCAACGCGTACACCAAGGCGATGTGCAGAAGAATGACAACGGCGATACCGACCATGTGTTTGGTCGGATTGCGTTGCTCCTGCGCGTAGTCCATAAATTCACTCCATGAAGCGAAATTCGAGCCGCAGGCGCCACTGACTGCGCCTCGGGGAAACTCGTTGTTGCGAGTGCGGCGTTCTTCTACGCAAAGAACGCCGGAAGCGCGGAATGTTACACCAACGAAACCGCGATGCTCGCCGTTGGGGCGGCGCTTGACCGCCTCGCGAGCAGCACGGAATTAGCCAGATTCATGCCGGTTGCCGAAAGGTCAGAAGGGCGCTGACAACGGCAGGTCGAAGATGTCGAATCAGCGGGCCATTTCTGCGGCTTCATCGCGTACCGCCGTAAATCGCAGCCCAACCTTGGAGCACCTTGCCTTTCGTGCACCAATGCGCGACTACCGCATCCGCGTTAACCGATACACGCTCCAGATGCCAGCTTGGATTACCGGCGCGCAACAGCCGCGGCGTGCGCTCGGCGTCACAACGAAAAAAGGCCCCGCCAGGCGGGGCCTTCTCGTTCGATAACCGACGATCAGAACCGGTAGCGAGCGCCGACCGAGAAGAAGCGACCCACGGCGCCCTGATAGTCGAGCGGGTTGTAGTTGACC
>CAXTPX010000247.1:0-5332 GCA_964246005.1 uncultured Burkholderiaceae bacterium
AGGCGGCACGCCTCGCGTTCGTACCGGACCGATGGAAGCGCGGACTCGAACTGAAGTCCGCGCTAATCGCCGGGTGAGGGGCCGGGATCGCGATCGGCCGGCATTCGTCGATCGAGTTGTTCGCAAATCTCCTCGAGCGCCGGCTTGAGGCCTTCCTCGATCGTCGGGTGATAGAACGGCAGCGCCAGGACGTCGTCGGCCGTCTGCCGCGATTGCACCATCCACGCGATCAGATGCGCGGTGTGTTCGACGCCCGGTCCCACCATGCAGGCACCGATCAGGCGACCATCCACCGGATCGGCGTACAGGTTCACGAGGCCCGCTGCACGGTCCATGATCTTCGCGCGGCCCTGGTCGGCGTAGCTCGCGCAGCCGATCAGCGTCTTCTCGTCCGCCTTCGGTGCGCCGATCGTCGCCATCGGTGGGTCGGTGAACATGATCGCGAGCGGCACCTGGCGAGGCTCCGGGCGAACGCTCGGCGAGCGAGCGGCGTTCCGCCCCGCGATCGCCCCCTCGGCCGCGGCCTCGTGCAGCACCGGACGCTCGTGATCCGCATCGCCCGCGATGAAGATCGACGAGTCGCCGCATCGAAGGGTCTGTCGGTCGAAGTGAGGAACGCCGTGGTCGTCGAGCGCCACGCCGGACCGGGCGAGGTCCAGACCTTCGAGCCGCGGTGGACGTCCGGTCGACACCAGCAGCCGCTCGAAACGTCGCTCGTCGCCGTCGACGTTGGACCACCGCAGCACGACGCCGTCCTCGCAACGCGTGGCCGAGATCTCGGCACCGGTATGGATCGCGAACTCCGTCGCGAGGACTTCGCGCAACACCGCCTCGACCTTCCCGTCGACGAGTCCCGCGATCCGCTCGCCTGGTTCGAATACCACGACCTCGACGCCGAGCCGAGCCAGCGCCTGGGCCATTTCGAGGCCGAGCGGCCCCGCGCCGACGACCCCGACCGACTTCGGCAGGTCGGGCAGGTCGAACAACGTGTCGTTCGTGAGCAGCCGGTCGCACAAGCCTTCGAGGTTCGACGGCACATGCGGCGCGGAGCCGGTCGCGATGACGATGCTGCGTGCCTTCACGCGACGGCCATCATCGAGCATCAATTCGTCGGGGCCGACGAAGCGTGCGAAGGCCTGGATCGCGACGCCCGGTGGCAACGCTTCGAAACTCTTCTTCGTGCCCGCGACGAACGCGTCGCGTTCGCGCCGCACCCGCTCCATCACGGCCGGACCGTCGACCATCGACTGCTCGACCCGCACGCCGAAGACGCCGGCATGCCGCACCGCATGGGCTGACGCGGCAGCGGCGATCAGCAGCTTCGACGGCATGCAGCCGACGGTCGTGCAGGTCGTGCCGGCGAAGCGGACGTCGATCAGCAGCGTGGTCGCGCCTTCGGCGCGGGCGCTGCGTTCGGCGGCGAGGCCGGCGGTGCCGGCTCCGATGATCGCGACGTCGCAGGCAAGGTCGGCCACGTTTGCTCCAGGTTGAGTGGGCGGCATGGTAACCGTGGACGGGTGGCGGACGTCCGCCACTCGGCGAGCGGCCCGGTCGCCAACCGTGAGAAAATCCGCGGTCGCGCTCGCGCCCCATGAAAACCACCCTCGTCCTCGTCCTGCTGTTGTTCGCCCTCTCCGGTGCCTACGTGCACCTGCGCGGTCGCGTGCGCCACAAGGTCGGCCGACAGGTGTTCGATCACTCGACGTTCACCGCGCCGATCAACGTGTTCATGTACGCGTTCTCGCGCGTGCCGACGACGCCGTATCTCGAACCCTCGTCGTTCCCTCACCTAAAGAAGCTGATCGACAACTGGCAGGCGATCCGCGACGAAGGCGTGGCACTGATGCGGCTCGAGAAGATCAAGGCCGCCGAGTCGCACAACGACGCCGGCTTCAACTCGTTCTTCAAGACCGGCTGGAAGCGCTTCTACCTGAAGTGGTACGACGACGCGCATCCGTCCGCGGCCACGCTGTGCCCCAACACCACCGCGTTGCTGAAGGGCATCCCCGAGGTCAAGGCCGCGATGTTCGCGGAGCTGCCCGACGGCGCGAAGCTCGGCCGTCATCGCGATCCGTTCGCGGGGTCGCTGCGTTTCCATCTCGGCCTCGCGACACCCAACGACGACCGCTGCTTCATCGACGTCGACGGCCAGCGCTACAGCTGGCGCGACGGACAGGGCGTCGTGTTCGACGAGACCTTCATCCACTACGCCGAGAACCGCAGCGGGCAGAACCGGCTGATCCTGTTCTGCGACATCGAGCGGCCGATGAAGACGCGCTGGGCGCAGGCTCTCAATCACTGGGTCGGCAAGAACGTGGTCGCAGCCGGCGCGTCGCCGAACGACGCGGGCGACAAGACCGGCTATATCAACCGGATCTTCATCGTCTCGCACGTCCTCGGCCAGTACCGTCGACGCTTCAAGCGCTGGAACGGTACGGTGTATCGGGTCACCAAGCTGGTCCTCCTGATCCTGATCGTCGGCGGTCTGTTCGCCTACCTGCTCGGATGAAGTGCCCGCGCTCGAGAGAGACGCGTGGACGATGGTCACGGAAGGCGCTGGCCGGCCTCGCCGCCGTGTCGGTCCTCGCCGCCGCACCGGCGCATGCAGGATCGGTCCGCGTCGTCAGCATCAAGCCGTCCGCCGCCGATCCGGCCGTGCAGGACTTCGACGAGCCGAGCTACGTGCTGGCGCCGGACGATGCGCCGGCGAACGCGCCGCTGCTCGTCTTCCTGACCGGGACCGGCGGAAAGCCGCGCGGCCTCGTGAAGTTCCTGTCGCTCGAGGCAGGCCAGGGATTTCGCGCGATCGGACTCGAGTACAACGACTTGCCGGCGGTCTCCGAGGTCTGTCCACAGTCACCGGACCCGGGCTGCGCCGAAGCGTTTCGCGCGATGCGGGTCGATGGGCTCGAAGGCTCGACCATCGTGCACAATCCCGTGGCCGAGTCGATCGTCGCGAGGTTGACCGCCGCGTTGCGGGTGCTCGCCCGCGACGACCCGACCGGAGGCTGGGCGCGCTATCTCGATGGCGACACTCCGCGCTGGGACGACATCGTCGTTTCGGGGCTGTCGCAAGGTGCGGGCATGGCGGCGTACATCGCGAAGCATCATCGCGTTCGCCGCGTCGTCCTGTTCTCGAGTCCATGGGATTTCACCGGCCCCGAGCGGCGACCGGCGCCATGGCTGTCAGCGCCGGCGGAGACGCCGGTGGAGCGCTGGTATGCCGAGTACCACTCGAAGGAATCCACGGCCGGTCTGATTCGCCGCGCCTACACGGCGTTGCGGATCCCGGCCGATCATGTCCGCGTGTTCGACCGGGACCTCGCGCCCGACGCAGCGAAGGGAGCGAATCCGTACCACATCAACACGATTCGTGACGTCCGCTACGCCGACGACTGGCGCTTCCTGTTCGGGCCGGCGGACCAGACCGCGGCGCCCTGACCCCGGAACGCAGAACCCGCAAACCTCCGCCCGCGCTGTCGGGTTTCCTTACAGCAAGAATTCGAATCTCGTCGCGCGGTTTTCAACTCGTTGTAGTTAAAGAAAAAATAAATCAGGCATCAAACGTGCTTATTTCGACCTTTCTCCTCAACCGAGAGGTCCGACGTGATCAGGACTTTGCTAGGCAGCGTGGCTCTATCCCTCGGTCTCGTGTCGACACCCGTTTTCGCGAGTTCGACGGCGTCGCTCGTCAGCCCCGCCGCCGGCATATCTGCGGCCGAATCGTCGATCAAGCAATTCGCGCCGGACGTCTTGCTCGGGGCCTATTCCGGCGTTCCGTCGACACGGCTGGAAAATGCGGTGATGCCGGCCGAAGGCGTTCCCGAGCCTTCCGACATCGGCCTTGTTTCCATCGGCCTCGTTGCTCTGGCGCTCGGTCGCAAGTTGCGCAAGCGTTCGAACCACTGAGCTTTCACGAGGTCGGCGGCGTTTGCCGCGGCGGTCTCTCGTCGCGGCGGTCACTTTCAGCGAGCGTCGCGCAGCCACGCCAACGCGCGTCGAATCGCTGCATCGGAGGTCATGGCACGACCGGCATCGAGCTGCAACGCGCAAGCTTCGTCGCCGAGGGTGGAGCGGCACTCGCGTACGCTCGCCTGGTATCGCTGTTCATCGATCGGAAAGCGAGGCGCGAGCATTTCGCGCCGCATGGTCTCGACCGCACCCCATAGCTGGAGCGAGACCTCGAGGTCGTGTTGCCTGGTGGCGAGCTCGGCAACGACTTCGAGGCATTCCCGAATCGCAAACCACGAGCTCAACTCCTGGCTGATCGTCAGCGCCTCGTCGAGGAGGCGTGCAGCCAGACGCAAGTCGGACATCGCGACTGCAACTTCGCCCAAGTGTCGCGTCTGCTCGCAGATCAGGATGCGCACCCCCACTTCACGCGCGATGTCCAGTGCCCGCGTGTGCCTTTCCAAGGCGAGCACGTAGTTGGACTGGTATTGCGAGATGGCTCCCAACCGGCTCAAGGCGTAGGCCTCCTGCTCGCGGCTTCCGAGTTCGCGACTGAGCAGCATCACCCGCTCCAGAGGGGCTTCCGCCGCCGACAGGTTGCCGTCGTTGATGAACAACGCAGCGAGCGAATTGAGGCTCGTAGCCTCCAGCGCCGGTTCCCCGATCCGGCGATGAATGTCGATGGACTGCTGATAACACGCCTGAGACGCGGCAGTATTTCCCAGGGACAGCTCGACGTTGCCCTGCGCGCGCAACGTCATCCCTTCGCGCGACCGATCTCCGATGCGTCGACTGATCAGCAGCGCTTCCTCGTAGCTCGCCTTCGCATCGATCAGGTCACCGATGGTATTGCGCATCGTCCCTTCCGCCAGCAGCGCCCCGAGCCGGGCGCGTTCGAACGACGAACGCGGCGATCGGGCGAGCGCGGTGCCACACCAATCGCGCCCCTCGGTCGCCCGTCCCCAGCGCCACCAGAACGTGGAGAGAGCACCGCAGAAACGAAGCGACATTTCGGTCTCGCCGGGATCCAGAAGACTTCCTTCGAGTGCCGCGCGCAGGTTGTCCAGTTCTCCTTGCAGCAATCTGGCCCAACCCCGGACATCGCCGCCACGGATGTGAACGGACGCTCCCTGCTCAGCGAGGTCGAGGTAGTAGGCGTGATGCCTCGACTGAACCCGCGCGGCATCACCGCTGTCCTCGAGCTTTTGTTGTGCGTACTGCCGAATCGTCTCGAGAAGCCGATAGCGCAAACGCTCTTCGAGCGGCTCCGCGATGGCGAGGCTCTTGTCGCACAGGCGACCGAGCAGATCGACGACGTCCTCCGTATCGACTCCATCCCCGGCGCAGAACCAGGCAGCCCCCCCGTCATGATCTCGGGCAC
>CAXTPX010000248.1:0-5331 GCA_964246005.1 uncultured Burkholderiaceae bacterium
GCCCACCACGTCAGGCCATCGATCGATCAGCCACGCGACGCGTCCCGCAAAACCGCGACCGGCAATTCGCTCAGCAGTTCGCTCACCTTCAAACGTCGTGATGCGCTCTTCCGCCGCGCGCCGGTGACGACGTCGAACCACGCGTTCGATGCATTGCCCGGCGGCAACACCACCTCGGTGTCTTCCCATCGCGCAGCGTCGACGAGCGGACGGTCGCTGCCTTCGAGCAACGCTGCCGCATGCAGCGTCACGACGACGACCATGCGTTCCGAGCCGTTGCGCCGCAGGAAGGCGAGCACCTGCGCGGCGTGCTTTCCATCGACGCTCAGCGCCTGATAGTCGCCGAGCGAGAACAACAGGGGCTTGTCGGTTCGTACCGCGAGCAGGCGCGCGATCAGCGCCTGCTTGATGCGCCCATCGCGCCAGTGCGGCAACAGCGACGCCGGCGTCGTTCCGCCATCGAGCCCCATCAGCGCCGACTGGCGCGCTGCGTAGTCGACCGGGGTCCGGTTGTCCGGATCGACCATGCTGAAATCCCAGAACTCGTTGCCCTGGTAGAGGTCGGGGACGCCCGGGACGGTCAGATGCAACGTCGACTGGACCAGCCCGTTCAACGCGCCGGCCGGCGCGATCGATGCGACGAAGGTCGCCGCTTCCCGGAAGAACGGGCTCGTCGCCGGCTCCATGATGCGATCGAGGAACGCGCGGCAAGTGGCCTCGTACGACTCGTTCGGCATCGCCCAGTCCGACGGTCGCTTGGTCTCGCGCAGGGCCTTCAGCTGCCAGGCCGCGACGCGCTCGACGAACGCGGCGACGCGTCCCTTCACGGCCCCGTCGTCGACATCGAGCGTGCCGGCCAGCGACAGCGGCCATGCGCCGATCAACGTCTGGATCAGCATGATCTGGTCTTCGGGCAACGGCACCGGCGCCGACTCGGCCACCGCGTGCGCGATGGCCGCGAGACCGGCCGGCGGCGTCATCGGCGCATTCTCCGCAACGGCCTCGGCGACCAGTTCGGCCCGATGCTCGATCGGCGTGTTGAGCGTCATCCAGCGACGGATCGTCGCGATCCATCGTTGAGGAATCTCCGACAGCACTGCGAGCCGCGCGCGCGTGTCGGCGCCGCGCTTGTGGTCGTGCGTCGCGATCGCCAGCATCGCGTGCGGGAAGGCGCCGAGGCGCCGCAGGCACTTCGCATGGAATGCATCGGCCGTGAGCGCGAAGTCGCCCGGGTTGGACCCGACCTCGTTCCGCGAGATCAGCCGGCCGTAGCGATAGAACGCGGTGTCCTCGACCGACTTGGCGGCGAGCGGCGGCGTCAACTGCTGGAAGCGCGTGATCGCGTGGAGCCGTTCGCTGCGCTGGCGGCGCGTTTCGGCCTGCGGCAGCACGTCGGGCAGGGGGCCGTCGTCGGACTGTCCGTCGCCACCGAGCCAGTGGTCGAGCCAGGCGAGTACGGCCCGGTCCGACGGCCGCACGGTCTCGTGCGCCGCGCGCAGCGCTTCGACGATCACCGTCGTGTCGGCCGCACTGCGACCGCGACCGTCGATGTAGGTCCGGTACACCTCGAACTGCACGAGCAGTTCGGTCACCGCGCGCTGGATCGCGATCAGCGCGATGTCGCGGGTGTCGATGTCGGCTCGCGCGACCCGGTGCAGCGATCGCGCGAATGCGTTGAACTCCGCCGCGAGGTTCTCGGCCAGGATCTGACGGCGCGCCGCCACCTGCTCGGACTTGAAGTCGGCCAGTCGCAGCGTCGCGGTCGACCAGAACGCGGCGAGCGGCTCGGCGCCGCGCGGATCGTGCAGCAGGGCGCCGACCTCGTTCATGAAGTCGTAGCCGCTGGTGCCGTCGATCATCCAGTCGCCGCGCAGGTCCTCGTCGGCCGCGAGGATCTTCTCGACCACGATCCACGGCCGCGTCCATCGCGACGGCGGCCGCTCGCGCTCGATCTCCTCGAGGCGTCGCTGCAGCTTGCGGCAGTACGCGCGCGGATCGGCGAGCCCGTCGACGTGGTCGACCCGCACCGCGTCGATCACGCCGTCGCGATACAGCCGGAAGGTGGTCGCGTGCATCGCGTCGAAGACCTCGTCGCGCTCGACCTTGATGCCGGCGAGGTCGGTGACCTCGAAGAAGCGGCGCCAGTTGATCTCGTCGGCCGCGACGCGCCACGACGCGAGCCGATACGCCTGCGACTCGAGCAGCGCATGCAGGCGCCCGCGACCTTCCGCCGACCCCGGTGCGAATCGTTCCAGCGCACGATCGAGCGCCGCACGGGCGCCGTCCGCGCGCAGCGCCGTCGACAACAGGGCACGGGCGTCGGCCAGCAATGCGTCGCGCCGTGACAGCATCGCCTCGCGTTCGCGCGCATCGTTGCGCGGCAGGTCGGCGAGTTCGGCCACCGCCTCGAATCCGCGTGCGGCCTCGTGCAGCGCCGCGTGGCCGGTGCCGTCGAGGATCGCCGCGTAGCCGCCGATCGCGATCGGGAAGCGGTTCGTGAAGTAGCGTGCCTCGATCCCCGGCGTGCGCTCGTCGAACGCGAGCACGAGATCGCCCGAGCCGAGTACGGCGCCGTACCCCTCGCCGAGGAACGGCATCAACAGCTTGCCGCGCAATGCGGCGTCGCTCGACAGCCAGTCGATGTCGAAGAAGAACGCGTAGCGGCTGTCCGGCCCCCATAGCAGGACGTCCTGCCACCATGCGTTGTCGGTGCCGACGCCCATGTGATTCGGCACGATGTCGACGACGAGGCCCATGCCCGCGGCGTGGATCGCTTCGGCCATGCGACGCAACGCGTCCTCACCGCCGAGCTCGGGGTTGACGAGCCCGACGTCGACGCAGTCGTAGCCGTGCGTCGAGCCGGGTCGTGCCTTCAGGATCGGCGAGGCGTAGAGGTGGCTGACCCCGAGGCGTGCGAAGTAGGGGACGAGTGCGGTGGCCTGGTCGAACGTGAAGTCCTTGTGGAACTGGAGGCGCGCCGTGGCACGCGGGACGTTCGCTTTTTCTTGTCGCTTCGAGCGTGAGGGGGTTTCGTTGGTCGGGCTGGACAAGCTCATCGTCGGTACTCGTGAAAACCTGCGGGGGCGGCGACGGTCATCGACGGCGTCCTTCCGCGAAGGCGGCGAGCCGCACGGCGATCTCGTCACCGTCGAGAAGGCGCTCGACCGGCTGCGGCATGCGCATGCGCCAGTTCGGATGCGAGTCGGTCGTGCCCGGCAGGTTCGGCTGCTCGACGATGCCGAGGGCATCCTCGATCGGTGTGAGGGCGAGCGGCGCGGGCGTCGCGCCGACGAAACGCAAGGCCTCGGCGATCGGCGGGCTATCGTCGGCCGGCCGATCGCCGTGCGCGATGTCCGCCTCGCACATCGCCGTCCACAGCAGCGTGCGCTCCGCCTCGCGACTCGTGCGTTCGGCTTCCTCGTTCGAGTAGTCGCCGAACAGGTCGAGCTTCGCCCGCCAGTCGATGTCACGGCCCCTCCACCAGCCGGCCGTCGTCGGCAGGTCGTGCGTGGCGGTGACGGCGAGCGCGCCGTCCGACCATTCGGCAGGCGGGCGGAACGGCTGTCCGGGCGTGTGCCAGGTGCGCTCGAACCACAGTACGCGAATGCCGAGGAGGCCCGCCGCCGAGAGGCGCTCCGGCAGGCCTTCGGGCACCGTGCCGAGGTCTTCCCCGATCACGATCGCGCGATGGCGCCACGACTCGAGTTCGACGAGTCGCAACAGATCGTCGAACGGGTAGCGCAGATACGCGCCGTCGTGCGCATCGGCGCCGTCGGGCACGAGCCACATGCGCGTCAGGCCGAGGACATGATCGATGCGGATGCCGCCCGCGTTCGCGAACGCCGCGCGCAGCATGTCGATCCAGGCGCGAAAGCCGCTGGTGCGGAGGGCGCGCGGCGAGAACGCTGCGAGCCCCCACGACTGGCCGAGCGCGTTCAGCAGGTCGGGCGGTGCGCCGATCGATGCGCCGATCATCATCTCGCGCTGCCGGTTCCACGTCTGGCTCCCGCCGCCATCGGCCCCGACCGCGAGGTCGGCGACGATGCCGATCGCCATCCCGGCGTCCTTGGCCGCGCGTTGCGCCGCGCCGAGCTGGCGCGCCGCCTGCCACTGCAGGAACGCATGGAAGGCAACCTCCGTTCGATGCTCTTCGGCGAAGCGTCGCACCGCTTCGCCCCGAGGGTCGCGATACTGCAGCGGCCAGTTGCGCCACCCGCCGAGCATGTGGGGGTCTTCGGCTGCGAGCGTCGCGTGCAGCGCTTCGAAGCGCGCGTGCGACTCGAGCACGTCGCCGGCCTGCTCGCGGTACGCGCCGAACTCGGCGCGCAGCTGTTCCGTGCGCGCGTCGACCTGCGTCGAGAAGCGATCGAACAACGCTCGCAGCAGGGAAAGCCTGAGCTTCGACGAAGCAGGCCAGTCGATCAGCGCGTTATCGGCCAGCGACGCGAGCCGTGCCGCGCCGTCGACGGTCTCCAGCGCCGCGTCGAACGCGGCGTCGCCGAGCACGCCGCGCGGGTCGACGTGCAACACGTTCGCGAGCAGGCGGCTCGAAGGACCGTACGGGCTGTAGCGATGCAGGTCGGCGGAAAACATCGCGTGGACCGGGCTGATCGCGAGCGCCGACGCGCCGTGCTGCGCGGCACGTCCGGTCAGCGCTGCGAGCGCACCGTAGTGCCCGAGACCCCCGTCCCCGTCCTGCGCCAGGCTGTAGATCTGCGTCGCGAGACCCCACGGTCGCTCGTCGCGCGGGCGTCCGACATCCGAAAGCGCATCGCCGACGCCGTAGCAGCGCGTCGGCGCGACAGCGAGCGTGATCGACGTGCCGTCCACTTCGAGTCGGTGGTATCCGAAGCGATCGATCGGCTCGATGATCGACGGCCCGTCGTCGGCGAAGCGGCCCTCGCGGACGAAGCCCGAGCCGCCTCCATCGCAGTCGTCGTACGCGATCCGGTAGTCCTGTCCCGCGAAGCGCGAGCCGGACGGCAACGCGATCGGCGCGTGGACCAGCGCGGTGATCAGCGGCGGAACGACTTCGCCGTATCCCTGGCTCTCGGCCGCGAGGCCGATGCGGCTCGCGGCGATGTCGTCGTCGGTCCTCGACGGCAGATCGAGCGCGGTCAACAACGCTCGCAACGTCGAAGCGCCGACCGTGTGCACGACACCGCGATAGTCCTGCCAGACGGTCGTGATGCCCGCCTCCTCGGCGAGACCCCGCAAGGCGGTCTCGTCGACTTCGTCCCGCACGACGCGAGCCTCGTCGGTCGCCTCCTTCAACTCGTCGGTGGTGGTGTCGTTGGTCATGATCGGATCCGTTCGGGGGAGGCGAGAGGA
>CAXTPX010000249.1:0-5323 GCA_964246005.1 uncultured Burkholderiaceae bacterium
GGCGACGTGACGCTGGTCGAGCGCATCGGCGAGCGCCTCGTACGGCTCGCGGCCTCGCAAGAGGCCGGGGACGTCGCGCCGACCTGCCACCTCGCGGTGATCGTCGACCAGCTCGAGGAAGCCTTCTCGGACGACCGGATCACGCCGACCGCACGCGACGCGTTCTTCGAGGCGATCGATGCGCTCGCGCGGTCCGGCTTCGTGTGGCTCCTGGCGACGATGCGCAGCGACGCGTACTCGCGGATCGCCGAGGTGCCCGCACTGGTGGCGCTGAAGGAAGGCGATGGGCAGTTCGACCTGATGCCGCCGTCGGTGCGCGAGATCGGCCAGATCATCCGCTTGCCCGCAGCCGCGGCCGGGCTGCACTTCGAGACGCGGCCCAACACGGCCGAGAAGCTCGACGACGTGATCCGCGACGCGGCCGCGCGAAATCCCAACGCGCTGCCGCTCTTGCAGTTCCTGCTCGAGGAGCTGTACCTGCGTCGCAGCAAGGACGACGGGCTGACCTTCGCCGCCTACGACGAGCTGGGGGGCGTCGAGGGCGCGCTGGTGCAGCGCGCGGAGACGGTCCTCGCCGGGGTCGGTGAAGGTGCGCGAGCGGCGCTGCCGGCTGTCGTTCGGGAGCTCGTCACGTTCGGGCTCGACGACGAGTCACGGGCGGTGCGTCGCATCGCGCCCCGCTCCGCGTTCGCATCGCCCGGCGCGAGCGAGCTCGTCGACGCGCTCCTCGAGGCGCGCTTGTTGATCAGTGCATCGGACAGCATCGGCGCGCCGGTCGTGTCGCTCGCGCACGAGGCGTTGCTCGAGTTCTGGCCACGCGTGAAGGGTCTGGTCAACGAGGATCGGGAGCTGCTGGTGATCCACGCGCGGCTCGAAGGCGCGGCACGCGAGTGGGAGCGCAACGCGCGCAGCGCCGACCTGTTGCTGTCGCGGGGCAAGCCGCTGGCCGAAGCGCGGGGACTCGTCGAGGCCGGGATCCGGCTGAACCCGGCGGAAACCGCGCTGCTCGACGCGTCGCAGCGTCGCGCTCGACGCTTCGCGATCGTGCGGGGTGGGGCGGTCGCAGCGCTGGCGGTGCTCACCGTCGCGGCAGGCGTCGCGGCTTATCGGGCGCGGGTCGAGTCGGGGCGCGCGCAGGTGCAGGCGACGACCGCGCAGCGCACGACCGAGTTCATGGTGTCGCTGTTCGCGAACGCGGATCCGGACCAGAGCAAGGGGGACACGGTGACCGTGCGGGACGTGCTCGATCGGGGGGTCGTGCAGATCGATCAGGAGCTGCAGGGCGAAGACGAGGTCCGCGCGAATCTGTTGCGGGCGATGGGGCAGGCCTACACGGGACTGGGGTTGTTCGCGAAGGCGAAGCCGGTCCTCGAGCAGGCGGTTGCGCAGGGCGAGCAAAACATGTCACCGGACGACTTCCTCAAGTCGCAACGGGCACTCGCGAACAATCTGTTTGAAGACGGTGACTATGCAGGCGCCGAGCGGATTTATCGCGACGCGTTATCGCGCTCGGTTCGTCTCCATGGTGACGCCAGCGATGCCACCGCAATGGCGGAGTTCGGCATTGCAGAGAGTCTGCGCAAGCAAGACAAGCTCGATGAGGCGGAATTGCGACTACGCCACGCTCTCGCGATCAACGAAGCACTCCATGGCGAGCGTTACTTCGAAACGGCGCAGGACCTCGACTACCTTGGCATGTTACTGGTGTCCAAGAGGCAATTCGCGGAAGCGGAAACCCTTCTGGTCCGTTCGCTCGCGATTCGCAAGAGTTTGTTCGGGCCGACCCATGGTCGTGTGTCGCTCGCGCTCAACAATCTGGGCATTCTCTATTTCCAGGTCGGGCGATACGATCGGGCGACACTCTATTGGAGTGAGGCCTTGGCCATCGATGAACGAATCTATGGATTGGATCATCCAAATGTCGCCACCTCCCTGAACAATCTTGGCCGGGTGGAATTGCTTTCCAATCAACTCGACCCTGCTCGCAAACACTTGGAACAGGCACTGGCAATACAGCGCAAGTCGCTGAGCCCGGACCACGACGATCTGGTACCGCCACTGAACAGCCTTGCGATGATCTACATGGCGCAAGGCAACTTCACGGAAGCACAAGTGCTGCTCAACGAAGCGCTGCAGATCGCACGTGACCGCAATCATCCATTTCTGAGTCAGGTCCTGGACAACAGCGCGGCGCTTGCGGCACACACCGGGCGTTTGACAGACGCACGAGGAGCACTTGAGGAGGCAAGGAAGACGCTCAGTGCTAAATACAAGGACTCGCTCAAGTCGTCAGAGGCTTGGCGTGCAGCGATACTCGACGTGACCGAAGCAGACATCGACGCGGAGGACGGACACACCCTTGCAGCCCGCGAACTGTTGTCGAACGCCTTGACAACTTTGACAGGCCGCTTCGGCGCAAATAATTTCTACGTCGCCCGTGCAGAAAAAATTATGGAAAAGGCGTCGTCAATTCAATAGCTTGGAACTTGGCCGCGTTGCAGGGTACAGGTTTGGCAAAAATCTTGCTAGGGGTCAAGTTTGGTTTGGGAGAGTTGCATGAGCCGATCGCCAGCGCCTTCTATTTCGTTTTTTCTCATCATCGCTTCGCTTTTCTTCCCCTTGGTTGCGAATGCGGGGCAGCGTGACCTCGCCGACGAAGGCAACAACTATCTCGGCGACGGACAGTCCTGGGGCGCCGACATCACGACCGGCAGCGGCTCCATCGGGTTCGCGCTCGACTTCGGGCTCGGGCCGGTCACCAACCGCACCTTCACGATCGATCCCCACGGGCAGGTGGTCTTCACGAGCGGCACCACGCCGACGGGCGACTTCATCGCCCCGTTGCTCGCGCCGACCCCTTTCGCACCAGCCTCGCAGATTAGCTACGCCGCCGGCCTCCTCGACCCATCGGTGATCGACAACACCACCCCGACGACGTACAACCCCGCCAACGGCCTGCAGGCCATTCGCTTCTACTTCAACGGCGTCTGCCCGACCGGCCAGTCGACCTGCGGCGGCGACCAGTTCCAGGCGGTCCTGATCGGCCTCGATACGGAACACTTCGTGCTCGAACTGAATTACGGAGCCTTCGCGCCGACGATCACCGGCGGCTCGGCCTCGTTCAAGCTCGGCGCCAACACGGCCTCCTTCGCCGGACCGTATTCGGACGTCGGTCCGGACTACTGTTTCTCGAACGGCGTCGCGCGTGCGTTCACCACGGTTGCCGCGTGTACTGCAGCGGTCGTAACCAACCCGACGGTGCCGGAGCCCGGGGAGGACCTGTTGCTCCTCGTCGGCGGCCTCGCCCTGGTCGGCAATCTGGTCATCCGGCGGCGGGCTGCGAAGCGTTGATCGGATCGTCGCGCATTCGAACGCGCGGCGACTGAGGGGATGATGCGAGTCGTTGCAACCGTTCACGACCTCGCCGTCTTTCCCCATGCCCCTGGATCGCGCGGCAGCCCTCGACCAGATCCGCTCGTTGCTGCAGCGGGGCGCGCCGTGGGAAGCGGCCGATGTCTTTCGCTCCCTCGACCTCGGCAGCGCCGACGATCCTGAACTTGAGTACTGGGGCGCTCTCGCCCACGCACGTTCGGGCTCGATCCGGATCGCACGTGCGCTGATCGACCGCGTTCGAGCGGCCAGCGACGTCCCCGACGACGTCCGTCGCGAGTGCCTGAGCCTGAGCGGCCGCCTCTGGAAGGACCGCATCGGCCGATCGCCCCGCGGCGAACCGGCCGGCGACGACGCGGCGCTGCACGCGCGGAACGACTATCTCGCCGCGTACGAGATCGATCGGCATCCGTACCCCGGCGTCAACGTCGCGACGTTGTCGCGGGTCCTCGGGTTGCCGTCGGAAGTCGTGCGTTCGTACGCGGCAGCAGTCGTTGCGGATCTGGCCGCGAAGCGTGAACCACTGACTTCGTGGGACGAGGCGTCGCAAGGCGAAGCGATGCTGCTGCTCGGCGATGTCGACGAAGCGAAGCGCTGCTACGAACGCGCGGTGGCGCTCGCACCGGACGACGCCGGCAGCATCGCCAGCATGCGACGCCAGCTCGCGCTGTTGCAAACCGTGCTACCCGAAGCCGACGACGTGCGCGCCGTGCTGCCGGCCGCGACCGTGATCACGTTCGCCGGGCACATGATCGACGCGCCGGGCCGGGCGACGCCGCGCTTCCCGGCGTCGCTCGAAACGGCCGTCGCCGACGCGCTGCGCGATCGACTGTCCAGCCTCCACAAGCCGATCGTGTACACGTCGGCCGCCTATGGCGCCGACCTCCTCTTCATCGAAGCCGCGCTCGCGCTCGACGCTGAAGTCACCATCGTGCTGCCGTTCGACCGAGACGACTTCGTCGCCAGCAGTGTCGCGCCTGGCGGACCCGAGTGGGTGGCGCGTTTCGATCGGGCGCTCGTCCGGGCGACGCGCGTGGTGGCGGCGACCGACGAGCGCTTCCTCGACGACGACGTCCTCTTCGAACACGCACAGCATCTCGTCACCGGTCTGGCGGTCCTGCGCGCCTCGCAGTTGCAGACCACGCCGACGATGCTGTGCGTGCTCGACGCCGACGGACCCGCGCTGGTCGGCGGCACGCGGGCGGCCGCCGAGCAGTGGGCGCTCACAGTTGGCGCCGTTGACCTGATCGACCTGGGCGCGTTGCGTCGTTCCCAGCCGGTCGATGTCGCGCCGATCGCGGCCCCGGTCGCCGCACCTCCCGCGCCGGCGCCGCGTTCCCGCCCCGAACGCACGCTGAAGATCGCGCTCTTCGCCGACGTGGCCGGCTTCGGTCGACTGCACGACGCACAGGCGCCACTCTTCCACACGCAATTCCTCGGCCTCGTCGCCGCCCAGATCGCCGCATCGCCGCGGCGTCCGTTGTCCGCCAACACCTGGGGCGACGCGATCTACGCGGTATTCGATTCGGCCGAGGACGGCGCCGCATTCGCGCTCGGCCTGATCGACCGGATGGAAGCGATCGACTGGGTCGAGGCCGGCCTCGCGGAGACGAGCCACATCCGCGTCGCCTTGAACGCCGGGCCGATGTTCCGCGGCTTCGACCCGATCATCGAACGCGTCAACTACTTCGGCACGTCGGTCACGAAGGCGGCGCGGATCGAGCCCGTCACGCCGCCGGGCGTCGTCTACGCGAGCGAGGCGTTCGTCGCCACGCTCGCGTCGCAGGGCACGGCGGCGTGGCACTTCGAGTATGTCGGCGAGTTGCAGCTCGCGAAGGGCTATCGCGCGTCGCGGATCTATCGGGTCGAGCGCCGCTGACGAAGGACGTCATGCCGCGCGGATCGAACGACGCTGGGTTCACGCCTTCGCGGG
>CAXTPX010000250.1:0-5315 GCA_964246005.1 uncultured Burkholderiaceae bacterium
CTGTTCATGCGCCTGCAGGTGCATGCCCTGTGCGGCATCCATCTTCGCGAACAGCTCGCCGGCCCGGCGCGGACCGAGGAAGCGTTGCGCCAGTTCGCGCAGGTCGCCGACCGTCGCCGAGGACCGGGGAAGATCCATCGCGGTGAACGTCGAAGGGCGCGCGATGTTCAGGAAGTTCGCGGTCTGCAGCAACTCGCGGAGACCGGGCTTGCGGATGGCGGAGAGGCCGACATAGCAGCAAACGTTGACCGCGAGGCTCCAGAAGACGCCGTGTGTCAGCGGATCCGACAGCGCGAGGTCGAACAGCGACTGCGGCCTGAGCCAATCGACGCCGAAGGGTCCGTCGGAGACGACGGCCATCGTCCACGACCCCGGCTGCGCGATCGCCGGTAGCAGCAGCGTGTAGGCCCATGCTACGAAGCCGGAGATCAGGCCGGCCGCGGCACCGACGAAGCTGCCGCCTTTCCAGAAGACGCCGCCCAGAAGGCTCGGAGCGAACTGCGCCACTGCGGCGAACGACAGGAGACCGATCTGGGCGAGAGTGACCTGTCCGGCGAACAGCGTGTAGTAGAGATAAGCCAGTCCGATGATGAGGACCACCGTCGTGCGGCGGACAAGTTTCATCACAGCCGGCATCGACATCCGCGTGACGCGAGCCAACCGGTCGGACCGAAGCAGGAACGGCATCACGATCTCGTTCGAGATCATCGTCGAGATCGCGATCGTCTCGACGATGACCATCCCGGTCGCAGCCGAGAAGCCGCCGATGTACGCGACGAGGCCGAGCCATTGCTGCTTGAGCGCCAGCGGCAGCGCGAGCACGAACGTGTCGGGTGCAGCCACATTGCCGGCGAACACGCTGCGCCCCGCCTCCGAGATCGGGATGACGAAGAGACTGACGAGCAGCAGGTACAACGGAAAGACGTAGCGGGCCGTCTTGAGGTCCGCAGGCGCCGAATGTTCGACGACGGCGATGTGGAACTGCCGCGGCAGGCAGACGATCGCGAATGCAGCCAGCAGCGTCTGTGTCAGAAAGTTCGGCGCCGAGAACCCGACGTTCGCGGTTTCCGTGAAAGCATGCATCCAGTCCGGGCGGTCGACGACGGAGCCCGACAATACGAAAATCGCGAACACGCCCACGGCGATAAACGCAATCAGCTTGATCAGCGACTCGAACGCGATCGCTAGCACCATCCCGTGGTGGTTCTCGGTCGCGCTCAGTTTCCGCGTGCCAAAGAGGATGGCAAAGAGTGCCATCACCGCGGCGAGCGCCATGGTCGCCCACACGCCGAGCGACGAGGGCGCGTTGTGTCCGACCAGCACGTCGAAGCCGAAGGAGATCGCCTTCAGTTGCAGCGCAATGTACGGGACGATGCCGAAGGTCGCGATGACGGACACCGACAGCGGGACGATCTGATGGCGCCCATAACGCGCACCGATAAAGTCCGCGACGGACGTGATGTTGTTGCCCTTGGAGATGCGGATGATCCGTTGCAGCAGCGGATAGCCGAACAGGAAGACGCAGGCCGGGCCCAGGTAGATCGGGAGGAAGTCCCAGCCATTGCTGGTCGCGCGGCCGACCGCGCCGTAGAACGTCCACGAGGTGCAGTAGATCGCGAGGGCGAGGCTGTAGACGTATCGGTTGCGGCCGGCCCTCTTGGACGACATCGCACGCCGGTCGCCGCCGTAGGCGATGGCGAAGAGCACGACGACATAGGCGATCGAGATCGCGAGGAGGATTCCGGCATTGATCATGGTCAACGAACGATTGCGGCGTGTGACACCAAGGATCGGACGGGCCTACGGCATACAGGACGGCCATCGAGATACGAGCTGGGGTTTGACCTGAGTCCGCCCCGGGCAGCGGCGCGATATTCCACTTAAGTCGAATGGCGTCAGTAGGTATTGCGTACAAAGCGTCGGGTCGTCGGCCGCCGCAGTAGAGGACGCGCGCCCGACGTGGACCTATCCGACATGTCTTGTTCGAATGGCAGCGGGCGGGTGACAATCGATATCAAAGCTGCGCTACGAAGTAGCGAAGCGGTTGCGGTTTCCGGAGGAGTCAAGACGTTCGAACATTTCAGCAGAAATGGCTGGCCGTGTCGCTCGTGGCGGCGTGCCAAATCGCCAACGCGGCCATTGCGCCGGTCGGCGTCAACGTGTGCCCCGGGCCCGCGGCCCTGAACGATCGGCGCTGCGACCGCCGCAACTCGCGAGAACCGGCATGTGGACGGCCGCGCCGATCCTGGTCTCGGGGTCCAGCACCTATCGCGGAGGCGAGTTCCTGTAACCAGGACTTCCTCTACGACGATCGCGGTACCAGAGCAGCACGGTCGCTGTGCACGGCGCGACGTAGTGCGTCCCTTGGTTCGCCGGCAGCCTCCAACCCATGCCGTCTACGTCCCGGTCCGGGTGCCGCTGTCGACCGGCTACGGCATAACGACCGACCCGCATGGCGCCGGCGACAACTTCAAGCGCAATCCGTCGGTCACGGTCGAGCGGACGGTGTCGCTCGCCACACCCGGGACGGGATCGATCGTCTACATCACCAATGTGTCGTGGGACGCATTACTGGTGGTGGCGTCACTCCGGGCTTGAATCCAAGCGCCAACCTATCCGCGACAGCGGGGTAACTCCAGCTTCAGGTCACGACGAACATCTGCGTAATGGACGCGTTTCGATCGACGCTCCCACGGCTCCTATTTCTGGACGCCACGTAGGTCGCTCAACCCGACGGCCCCCAGGTGACCTCTGAGCTGACCGTTCCCGGTCAGGACAAGGTGTCGTGCAAATCGTAGAAGGAGTTCAAGACCGCAACGCGAACCTACATGGAGTGACCGACCCAACGGAATCGCGGTCGCTACACAAGGGGTTGGCAATAGCGTCGGGACCTAAACCTGGTACAGGGGCAACCATGAAAAGCCGCTACCGGCCGGCGCCGAGCACGATCGTAGGTGCAACAGCGGGTCGATTTATGCGTGCATACAAACATTCAGACCTGGCCCGGCAGCGCAGTGGGTCTGCGTTGTGAGGCGCGCGGCTGCGCGGGCAGTGCTACGACTTGGGAGGCTGCCCCATGATCTCGGCGACCTTCGCTTCGTCGGGGCATAAAGTTCGCCAGATGGTCACCGGACTTTCGCTGAACCGCGAAGGCCCGGCCGCGAGTCCGCAATGGCGACCCGCGGCCGAAGCTTGCCGCCTTAGCAGCGCGTGCCGGCTGGTAGCAGCCTCGCGACCGACGAGATGTCGCGCAGGTCGATTGCGCCGTTGCCGTCGAAGTCCGCGGTCGGTGCGTAGCCAAGTGCGCCGCGCTGCAATCCGATCACGCCGCGCGCCGCGGCGAGGTCCGCACAGTTGACGACGCCGTCGCCGGTGACGTCGCCGGTGACGCCACTCCACGGGTACGGACCGTCGCGGCCCTTGAACAGCCCGATGTCGATGTAATTGCCCATGAACCGGTACCCGGTCGGGCTCGGATGGGTGTTGTCGCCGCTGTCGTAGATCGGCAGCATGAACGTGGGTCGCAACGGGTCGGCCATCGCGCGATCGAAGTCGATCACGCCGTCGAACTGGCCGCTGGTGCGAATCCAGTTGCTCAGCGCCGAGCGATTGAACTCGCGCACGGTGCCCGGCAGCGAACCGGCAGGCGTCAGCGTCGCCCCGAAGATCTTCAGGCCCGCCGCATGGGCCATGTCCACGATCTGCTGATCGATCGCGATCAGCTGGCTCGAAATCATCCCCGCGCTGGCGTCGTTGATCCCTTCGAGCAGCACGACGTACTTGACGCCCGCCTGCGACAGCACATCGCGGTTGAGCCGGTCGAGCGCGCCGTTCGAGCCGCGCAGATTGTTGCCCGAGATGCCCGCGTTGAGCACCGCGATGTCGGGACTGCCCTTCTGCGCCAGCATGCGGCTCGCGAGGACGGCGGGCCAGCGGACGTTCGTGTCGACTTCGCTGAACGGCCAACCACCCGAGTCGCCGTCTGTGATCGAGTCGCCCAGCATCACGGCCGCCGACGTCTCAGCCGGCGCCATCACCTCGAGCCGCGTGATGTAGTACCACGGCGTGATGCACGGCCGCGGCGCGATCGTGAAGCACGCGGTGTTGCCGACTGGCAGGTCGGTCGTGCCTGCGTAGTTGCCGGCGATGGACGTGTAGTTCGTCGTCTGACTAAACGAGTGGCCGGTCACCGGCGCGACGGCGGGACCCGGCAGGTACAGGCTGATCGTCACGTCACCGAGTTCGGGGATGTCGAGATCGACCGGGTCGCTGTACAGCAGGCCGCGGGCCGGCACCGTCGCCGACTCGCTCCCGCCGAATGTCAGCACGCGATCGCTACCCGGCACGATCGACGCGCCGCTGCCATGCAGCGCGAGATGGGCGCTACCGATCATCAGCGGCGTCGTGCCGAACACGTTCGACAGTTGGATACGGGCTGTCTTGCCGGCGATACTGGTCTTTACGACGAAACGCAGCGTCTGGTTCAAGAAGCCCGGCAGGTTGGTGCGCGCGTTCGGCTCGACGCTCGCGGTCCAAGTGCCGACCCAGTGGGTAGCCGGCGTCTCGGCGGCTTCCGAGACACCCGTCGCCGCAATCCACGCGAGTGCCGATGCCGCGCAGGCGCGCAGTGCGCGACGTGTAAGCCCACCGCGCCTCGCGGCGCTTAGTTTGTCGTTCGTCATCATATCGTCTCCAAGGATGTGTGGCGCTCGAGGACGCCGTCGTGAGGTGCAGTGGTGTCCGGTCGATCGCAGCGCGATCCGCCCGGTCAGGCGGCGGCACGTCCGGAGCGGCGACGGCGCTCACGGCGCGCGAAGGCGACCGATAGCGCGCCGAGCAGCAGCAGCGATCCGGTGGCCGGCTCCGGCACAGCGGCGGTCAGCGCTGGCGCCACCTGCACGTCGATCGGCGCGAGCGTCGCGTCGAGCGCGAGGATGTCGGACAACGAGAACGCCGCGCTGCCGGACTGCAGCGTCGAGAACGCGAACCGCGCGAGCTCGCCGGTGCCTGACACGCCTGGCACCGCGCCGATCAGAGTGTCGAACACGAACGACACGGTTCCGGCGCCCGCATCGACCGTGCCGCCGTCGAAGAAGGTGGACCCGCCGAGTGACAAGAACGACCCTTCGTCGACCGAAGCAAAACGCACGTGCGTCGGGTCGAAGTTCAGCGTGAACTGGTAGCCGTACAGGTCGGTTATGCCGCTCGCAAGCGCGCTGACGACAAGCGTCTGGCCGGCCGGCACCGGCCCAGCGGTCAGCTGGAACGAAGGCACCGCGGATGCGACGGACGACGCAGTCGCGGCGAGCCCGGCG
>CAXTPX010000251.1:0-2952 GCA_964246005.1 uncultured Burkholderiaceae bacterium
GTCGTCGAGCGCGTCGTCGAGGAGGCCGGTGATGAACGAGCCGTCGATCTTCAGGAAGTCCACGGGTAGCGACTTCAGGTAGCCGAACGAGGACGCGCCCGCGCCGAAGTCGTCGAGTGCGATCTTCACGCCCATGCGACGGACCTCGTCGATGAACAGCTTCGCGTCGCCCATGTTCGTGACCGCGACGGTCTCGGTGATCTCGAAGCACAGCTTGCGCACATCGAACGACGCGGCACGGATCATCTTGACGACATCGCGATGGAACGCCCGGTCGCCGATCGAGTGACCGGAGAGGTTGATCGCGATCATCTCGATCTCGTTCGCGAAGTTGGACCGATCGTCGAGGCGCGCGAAGACTTCGCGGATCACCCAGCGATCGATGCGCGTCGCGAGATGGAAGCGCTCGGCCGCCGGCAGGAACATGCCGGGCGGGACGAGCGTGCCGTCGGGCTCGCGCAGCCGCAGCAGGACCTCGCAGTGTAGGCCGGTCGAGATCTTTCCGATCGGCTCGATCCGTTGGCCGTAGAGCTCGAAGCGGTCCTCGTCGAGCGCATGCTCCAGGCGACTGACCCACTGCAGCTCGCCGTGGCGCGCCGTGACCTCGGCGTCCGCATCGACCCAGACATGCACGCGGTTGCGACCCGCGGCCTTGGCCGCATAGCAGGACGCGTCGGCCGCCTGGATCGCCGCCGCGATGCTTTCCCAGCGGCTGTCGAGCGGGACGAGGCCGATGCTGGTGCCGACGCGGAAACGGCGGCCGTCGTGCGTGAAGCGGAAGTCGTCCATCTCGTCGCACATCTTCTGCGCGATGCGATGCGCCTGTTGCACGTCGCAGTGCTCGAGGATCACGCAGAACTCGTCGCCGCCGAGGCGCGCGACCGTGTCGCGACTGCGCACGCAGCGTCGCATCATCGTGCTCACCTCGATCAGCAGCTCGTCGCCGACCGTATGACCGCAGGCGTCGTTGACGAGCTTGAAGTGGTCGAGGTCGATGTACAGCAACGCGCCGTTGCCGGCATCGTCGCGCAGCGACATCGCGAGCCGCTGCAGTCGCACCTCGAACTCGGCGCGGTTGACGAGGCCGGTCAACGGATCGTGCGTCGCGCGGTGCGTCATCTCGCGCGTCATGCGTCGTTGCTCCGACACGTCGTGGAATACGAGGACCGCCCCCAGCAGTCGATCGTCGCCGTCGCGGATCGGCGAAACCGTCTCCTCGATCGCGAACTCCGTGCCGTCCCGCGACAGCAGCAGCGTCTTGACCGCCTCGGCGACGACCCCACCCCGACCGAGGCACGCCGCGACCGGATCGGCGGCCGCCATGCGCGTGTCCTCGTCGACGATCACGAAGACCTGGGCGATCGATCGACCGACGGCGGCGGCCATCGGCCATCCCGTCATTCGTTCCGCGGCCGGATTCAACCAGCGCACGACGCCGTTCGTGTCGGTGGTGATGACCGCATCGACGATCGAGTCGAGCGTGGTCTGCAGCAACTGCCGGCTCTCGGCCAGCGCCTGCTCGATCGCCCGTCGTGCGGTCACGTCCTGGAACGCGCCGACCAAGCGCACGGGCTTGCCGCCCTCGTGCTCGACCACGCCGAACGAGCGCGCCCAGAATGGCCTCCCCTTCGCGGACACCAGCGGCAGCTCGAGGTCCCACGGCATGCCGGCGTCGATGGCTTCCTCGATCGATGGTCGCCCTTCCGGGTCGTAGAAGGCGAGCGCCTCGGCGAGCGTCGGGCAGAAACCGGGTTCGACGTCGTGCAGGCGACAGGTCTCGTCCGACCAGGTGACGACCTGCGTCGTCAGGTCGAGGAGCCAGCCGCCGATACCGGCCATGACGCCGATCCGCTCGAGGAACTCGCGACTGTCGCGAAGCTCGTTCTCGGCACGCTTGCGCGCGCCGATGTCGAGATGGACGCCGTGCATCAGCAACGGTCGACCATCGTCGGCGCGCGTGGAGATGCGGCCGTAGCCGACGACCCAGGTCCACGAACCGTTCTTATGGCGCATGCGCGCTTCGAACTCGTGGTGTTCGCACGTGCCGCTGATGTGCTGCCGGAGCCGGTCGCGGATCGCGAGCCGATCCGACGGATGCACGAGCGAGGTCCACGTCTCGATCGTCGAAGGCGTCAGCTCGTCGAGCGTGTACCCGAGGATCTCGGCCCAGCGCGCGTCGACCTGTGCTTCGCCGGTCTCGACGTTCCACACCCACGTCCCGGCGTTCGTGCCCTTGATGATCGAGGCCAGGCGCGTACGGTCGTCGAGCAAGGCGCGCTCGGCTTCCCTGGTGCGGGTCACGTCGTTGATCAGTCCGTACACGCCGAGCACTTCGCCGTCGTGGTCGATGTCGGGCCGATAGGTCCCTTGCGCGAAGTGCGTGCGACCGTCGCGCCCGGTGAATTCGATCTCGAAGCGGGTCGTCTCGCCGCGCAGTGCCTTGCGGAGCTCGGGCTCGAGCCGGGCATGGACCGCGTCGCCGTAGACTTCGGCGACGGACATGCCGGTGATCAACGACAGTGGCCGGTCGACCCACTTCTCGTAAGTGCGATTGTTGAAGCGGAAGTGCTGCGTACGATCGATGTAGCAGACGAGCGCGGGCAGGTTGTCCGTCACGTTGCGGATGAGCCGCTGGCTTTCGAGCAGCCGCCATTCGGCGCCGTCGCGTTCGGCCATCAGTTCCTCGAACGCGTGCCGCAGCCCGTCGAACTCATCGTCGGGCCGTGCAGCGTCGGAGCGTCGCAGGTCCAGCGAACGGGACGCGTTGATCGTGGCGAGCAGCGCCGTCAACGGGGTGAACAGGCGCCACGCGCACAGCCAGACCAGCGGCGCGATGAACAGCGCGGCGATCACCGCGACGAGCGTCACGCGCCGCTGCGCGTGTTCGATCGGCGCGTACGCCTCGTCGACGGGCAAGACGCTGCCCAGCAGCCATCCGGTGGTCTTGAGCTG
>CAXTPX010000251.1:2962-5314 GCA_964246005.1 uncultured Burkholderiaceae bacterium
CCGGTAGCTGAAGAGCGCACGCGTACCGCTCGAATTCGTGTCCTCGAGCGTCCCTTCGAAGCCGGCGAGTGCGCGCGTGGTGCTGGGCGTCGTGCCCTGCGCGGGACGTTCCTGCAGGATGCGGCGCTTGTCGGGGTGGATGACGTACACCGGCGGCTCGTCGCGCGTCAGGATGAAGTAGTAGCCGGTATTGCCGACTTTCGCTTCGCTCAGGTCACCGAGGAAGTTCGCGTGCAGCAGGCGGATCGTCCCGATCAGGACCGCTTCGACGCTGCCGTTCGCGCCGAAAACGGGAATCGACATGAAGACGGTGGGCTGGTTGCCGACACGCCCCGCCAACGGCTTCGAGATGAACGGCTTCCGGGTCGCGAGTGCCTGCCGGAAGAAGTCGCGTCCGGCGACGTTGAGGCCGACGCGCTCGGGACGCGCGGGAAGATCGGCCGTCACCGAACCGTTCGCATCCACCAGGACCAGGTCGTCGAAGAACAGGAACATCTCCGGCCGGACCGCGAAATGCTCGCGAAACAGCGCGGGTCGATCGAGCGTGGCGCGGGGAAGCACCTGCGCCGATCGTTCGAGGGCCGCGAGACTCGTGGCGAGCTTGTCGTCGAGGTCGCGAGCGACCTGCGCGGTCGAGACACCCTGCCGCGCGGCGATGTCGTTGCCGATGTCGATCCGGAGATAGTGGTTCTGCACCCCGCTGACGGCGAGGACGAGCGCGATGGACAGCGCGGTCGCGCCGAGCGCGAGCTTCCATTTCATGCTGACGTGACGCAAGCGGAACATTGTGGCTTGGCAGGCGCGCGATGCGTGTCGACATCCGGTCGACGGTGAATCATCTTCGGCACCGGATGCCGGAACGTGAGCCGAGCCGGCCCGCGCGCGCTTCGAGCTGCGTCGAATCAGGTCAGGAGGCGAGCACCTGCCTGACGCGCTCGGCACCCGGACCGTTCGGCAGCAGCTCGAGGTAGGTCCGGTAGGCGACCTTCGCCTTGTCGGCCTCCCCGAGCGCGGCCCACGCGTCACCGAGGTTCAGGTAGGCGAGACCTCGCGACGGGTCGAGCTTCAGCGTCGTCTCGTACCAGCGGATCGCCTCGGCATGCCGGCCTTCCCGGTAGAACACGAAGCCGAGGTTGTTGGCCGCCATCGCGTACGTCGGCTCGAGCCGCAGCGCTTCGAGGAACGACGCTTCGGCGAGGGCGTACTGCTTCTCGCGATACAACTGCAGGCCGCGGTTGTTGGCGGCTTCGGCACGCTGCCGGTCGCCGACCGCGACCGCCTCGACCGGCTTCAGGACCTCGGCGCGGCCTTCGAGGTTGGTCACGGTGACGGCCTGTCCGCCGTCGCTCGACACCGGTCGATCGCCGCCGGCGCGCTTGAGTTGCGCATTGAGCGCGAGCGCATCGGCGGGCAGTTGCGCGCTCGCCTCGGTCAGGTACTCCTTCGGTCGTGCCGTCGAGAACACGAAGTCGCCTCCTTCGGATCCGGGCAGGCTTCCGAAGGCGGGCGTCTGCAGCGAGATCTTCGAGACCGACGGCGCGACGTAGGCGGCGATCTCGGTCGCGGTCAGCACGCCGTCGCCGTTCGAGTCGGCCTTGCCGTCGAGCGCCTGCAGGAGCGTCCACGTGAAGACGGAGTGTCCCCCCGGCCCGCCGTCGGCGACCATCTGGTCGGCGCCGCCGGCGGTCAGCATCTGGCGACCGACGCGTTGCGCGTTGTCCTTCAGGAAGCGGTCCGAGCCGCCTCGCGCGAGACCGAGGCCGCTGTAGCACGCGTCCATCACGAAGAACACGTGCCGCGCGCCGAGGCTCTCGGCGATGTTCTGGATGTCGGTCATCGCGATCGCTTCGGTCGCGGTCTGGTCCGGATCCGCGTCGACCGGAATGATGTAGCCGAGCGAACGGCCGGAAGCCAGTTGGCGCGTCGCGCCGTGGCCGGCGAAGAACACGAAGATCTGGTCGGCGTCGCCGATCGCCTTGCGGCTCAGCTTCGTGTTCAGCGTCGTCAGTATGGCTGCGCGCGTGGCGTCCTTGTCCTGCAGTGTCAGCACGTGGTCGGCCGCGAAGCCGAGGTGGTCGACCAGCGCCGTCTTGACGGACGCCGCGTCGGCCGCGGCGTACTGCAGCTTCGGCCACTTCGCGTAGTCGTTGATCCCGATGACGACGGCCCAGTTGCGCACCGAGCCCGACAGGGCCGCTTCGGGCGCAACCCCCGGCTTCGCGACCTCGGCGGCAGCCTTGCGCACCGAGAACTGCTTGCCGTCCCAGCCGGCGAACGGATAGCCGTCGCTCTTCAACCGGTCGAGGACGATCGGCAGCGCCAGCACCGCCCGCGGCTGGACGTCGGGGAATG
>CAXTPX010000252.1:0-5306 GCA_964246005.1 uncultured Burkholderiaceae bacterium
GCCGGACGGCAACCGGCCCATCCCGCCGGTCGGCTGCATCAGGGGGCCGACGAGCCAGCGCCATGCCGCGTTGGCCGCGGGTCGCGAGAAGTCGAGACGCTGCAGGCGACGACGCAACACGAGCTTCCCGGCGAACGCGAGCAGCGCGCGGACCAGGAAGCCGTAGACCACGATCGCGGAGAGCAGGAAAGGCCACCACGCATGCGCCGCGCCGGCCGGGAGCGTGTCAGCCCGTTGACCGCGGACGAAGCGCGTCGCGGCGATGTCGGCCGTGCCGGGCACCAGCGCCGGCGACAGCCACGACCAGGGCGCGGCGATCGCGCGGACCGCGGTTTCGACGCCCCCGGTGGTGAACGAGTAGGTCGATTGCCAGCCGAAGCGAAGTTCCTCGAACGGCAGGTACACGAGCAGCATCGCCGCGAGGAGGCCGACGTTGAACGCCATCGCGAAGCGCTGCGTCACGACCAGGAGGTCCCATCCGATCAGCGGACCGAGGCGTTCCGAGCGCAGGTCGAGCGTCGCCCAGCGGGCCTGCACGGCACCGCGTCGCGCGCCATCCAGTCGATCGACGGTCCGGCCGAAGAGCTTGACGACCGCGAGCGACGCCTCGCGTGCCGGACCGACGTCGACCTTCGCGGCGCGCAGCGCGGCAACCAGCGCGACGGCGATCAGGAACGCGACCTGCAGCCCCGCCGTGCAGCCGAGAAACAGCAGCGCGTTGACGGGTTCGGCATTACCCCGCGCGAGCAGGCTGCCCGCGAGCGTCGCGCCGAGCAGGAAGCCGAGAATCCCGAGCAGCGTCGCCGCGAGCCAGCGCGCACGCCGGTAGATCTCGCCCGGTGATGCGCCGGCCGAGCGTTCGCGAACGAGGCGGGTCCAGGCGAGGAAGACGGTCGGACGATCTGCGGTCGCCAGCACCGCCGCGTGGGCGGTCGCGAACGCCGCCGCCGCCTTCGCGACCGAGGCGTCGTCGCCCGCGAGCAATTGCTCGAGGTCGATCGCGTCGCTCACGGTCCAGGAGGGAGGGGACAGCCGTTGCATGCGGGAATCGCGACGCTTCGATCTTCGTGGGCCGGGACGGGGAGCTTACAGAGTGCTGGGCGCGCGGCGTCGTGTGATGCCGCACTGCGGGAGGAGCGGACGCCCTGTGATAAATTCGGGCTCGCCTCGCGTCGGTCCGCGGTCGTGTGGATCGATGCGCCTCGTGCCTGTCCTGCCTCCATCCAGTTCGAAGTTCCGTGCGGTGCCGCTGGCCGCGCCTGCCGGTCGACCCGCTGCCGTTTCCCGATGCCCACCCGCCGTCACGTCCAAACGCGAACCATCCGCGCCGAAGTCTTCGCGCGCGAAGACGGGCTGTGGGACGTCGAGGCCGAGCTGATCGACACGAAGGGTGCCGACTTCCGTCTCGCGACCGGGGTCCGGGTCGCAGGCGAGCCGATCCACCACATGAGCCTGAAGATCACGATCGACACCAGCCTGCAGGTGCTCGACGCGAGCGCCGAGTCGGTCCGCGTGCCGTACCCGGGCGCCTGCGAGACGATCGCACCGGACTACCGGCGGTTGATCGGCCTGAACCTGATGCACAACTTCCGGCGCGACGTGCGCGAGCGGCTCGGCGGCGTCGCCGGCTGCACCCACATGACCGAGCTGACGAACGTGTTGCCGACCGCGGCGATCCAGGCGTTCGCGGGCGAGGTGATCCGCACGCGCGACGCGTCGGAGTCCGATCCCGGGGTCCAGTCGACGGCCGGTTCCGCAGAGCCGCTCGAGACCAAGCCGTTCCAGCTCGATCGCTGCCATGCCCTGCGAAGCGACGGACCGGCCGTCGCCGAGTTCTATCCGCGCTGGTACCGACCGGCAGCCAATCCTCCTACCGACCTCGAGACGCAATCCACGGCCGAACCACAAATATGAAAATTCATGAATATCAGGGCAAGGACGTCCTCAAGAAGTTCGGCGTGACCGTGCCGCGCAGCATCGCCGCCTTCTCGGTCGACGAGGCGGTCGCCGCGGCCGAGCAGCTCGGCGGCAAGGTGGGGGTCGTCAAGGCGCAGATCCATGCGGGCGGGCGCGGCAAGGGCGGCGGCGTCAAGGTCGCGAAGTCGATCGACGAAGTGCGGCAGAAGGCGACCGAGATCCTCGGCATGCAGCTCGTCACGCACCAGACTTCGCCGTCGGGCCAGCAGGTGCGACGGCTCCTCGTCGAGGAAGGCGCCGACATCGCGAAGGAGCTCTACGTCGGCATGGTCACCGACCGCGCCACGCAGCGCGTCGCGCTGATGGCGTCGAGCGAAGGCGGCATGGACATCGAGGAAGTGGCGGAGCACACGCCCGAGAAGATCCACAAGGTCTACATCGATCCGGAAACCGGGCTGACCGATGCGCAGGCGGACGACGTCGCGACGAAGATCGGCGTGCCCGAGGCGTCGCTGCCGCAGTCCCGCGCGATCTTCCAGGCGCTCTACAAGGCGTACTGGGACACCGACGCATCGCTGGCCGAGATCAACCCGCTGATCCTGACCGGCGACGGCGAGGTGATCGCGCTCGACGCGAAGCTCAACTTCGACTCGAACGCGTTGTACCGGCATCCCGAGATCGTCGCGCTGCGCGACCTCGACGAAGAGGATCCTGCCGAGATCGAGGCATCGAAGTTCGACCTCGCGTACATCTCACTCGATGGCGACATCGGTTGCCTCGTCAACGGCGCGGGTCTCGCGATGGCGACGATGGACACGATCAAGCTGTTCGGCGGCGAGCCGGCCAACTTCCTCGACGTGGGCGGTGGTGCCACGACCGAGAAGGTGACCGAGGCGTTCAAGATCATGTTGACGAACCCGGACCTGAAGGCGATCCTCGTCAACATCTTCGGCGGCATCATGAAGTGCGACACCATCGCCGAAGGCGTCATCGCGGCGTCGAAGGCGCTGTCGCTGAAGGTGCCGCTGGTGGTGCGGATGAAGGGGACGAACGAGGAACTGGGCCGTCAGATGCTGGCCGATTCCGGGCTGCCGATCATCTCGGCGAAGAACATGACGGAGGCCGGGGAGAAGGTGGTGGCGGCGGCGCGGGGCGGTTGAGCATTCGATGAATCTAATCACTCTGCACGTTGTCACCCCGGCGAAGGCCGGGGCCCAATGTCGCCGTCGTTCCCGCGTACGCGGGAACCCAGCGTCGTTTGCGCATCGTGGCCAAACACTTCTTCGTCTATCTGCTAGCGAGCGAACGCAACGGCACGCTGTACGTGGGCGTGACCTCGGATCTGGTGAAGCGGATCTGGCAGCACAAAGAAGGTTGCGTGGAGAGCTTCACCAAGAAGTACGGCGTGAAGTCACTCGTCTGGTACGAGCCGCATGAAACCGCAGACAGTGCGATCGCTCGCGAGAAGAACATCAAGCGATGGACTCGCGCCTGGAAGATCGAGCTGATCGAAGCGAACAATCCGTACTGGAACGACCTGTATTCGTCCATCACGGCGTAACGACACTGGGTTCCCGCGTTCGCGGGAACGACGAATCGAGTGAGTCCCCTCCGGGACGAGTGAGTTAAGGGAAATCATGAGCATCCTGATCGACAGAAACACCAGGGTCATCACCCAGGGCATCACCGGCAAGACCGGTCAGTTCCATACCCGCATGTGCCGCGACTACGCGAACGGGAAGAACTGCTTCGTCGCCGGCGTGAATCCGAAGAAGGCCGGTGAGGACTTCGAGGGCATCCCGATCTTCGGCGACGTCGCCGAAGCGAAGAAGCAGACCGGCGCGACCGTGTCGGTCGTCTACGTGCCACCCGCCGGCGCCGCGGCCGCGATCTGGGAGGCGGTGGCCGCCGACCTCGACCTCGTCATCTGCATCACCGAAGGCATCCCGGTGCGCGACATGGTGGAAGTGCGCGACCGCATGCGGAAGGAAAATCGCAAGACGCTGCTGCTCGGGCCGAACTGTCCCGGGACCATCACGCCCGACGAACTGAAGATCGGCATCATGCCGGGCCACATCCACATGAAGGGCCGCATCGGCGTCGTGTCGCGCTCGGGCACGCTCACCTACGAGGCGGTCGGTCAGCTCACCGAACTCGGCCTCGGCCAGTCGAGCGCGGTCGGCATCGGCGGCGACCCGGTCAACGGCCTGAAGCACATCGACGTGATGAAGCTCTTCAACGACGACGACGAGACCGACGCCGTGATCATGATCGGCGAGATCGGCGGGAGCGACGAGGAAGAGGCGGCGTACTGGATCCGCGACCACATGAGGAAGCCGGTCGTCGGCTTCATCGCCGGCGTCACCGCGCCACCGGGCAAGCGCATGGGCCATGCAGGCGCGATCATCTCCGGCGGCAAGGGGACGGCGCAGGAGAAGCTGTCGGTGATGGAGGCGTGCGGCATCAAGGTCACGCGCAATCCGGGCGAGATGGGCAAGCTGCTGCAGTCGATCCTCTGAAGCCGATCCGCGGGAACGCGGCGTCGCGGCGCAGCGGCCCGACGCGCCACTGATGGACGAGCTCGCCGGCGTCCCGTTCTGGCTCGCGATCGGCAAGATCGCCTGGATCGACGTGCTGCTGTCGGGCGACAACGCCGTCGTGATCGCGCTCGCCGCGCGCAACCTGTCGCCCGAGCGCCAGAAGAAGGCGGTGATCCTCGGCAGCGCCGGCGCGATCGTCCTGCGCGTCGTCCTGGTGTTCTTCGCGGTCGCCCTGCTGACGTTGCCGTACGTCAAGCTCGTCGGCGCCGCGCTGCTGCTGTGGATCGGCGTCCAGTTGCTCCGGGGCGGCGACCAGCACAAGAAGGTCGACCCGGCGGCCGATCTGTTCGCCGCCGTTCGCACGATCCTCGTCGCCGACTTCGTGATGAGCCTCGACAACGTCCTCGCGGTCGCGGCCATCGCCGAGACCGCGCCGCCCGGCTCGCGTCTCTTCGTGCTGCTGATCGGGCTCGGCCTGACGATTCCGCTGATCATGTTCGGCAGCACGCTGCTGCTGCGATTGATCGGGCGCTTCCCGATCATCGTCGTCGCCGGCGCCGCGCTGCTCGGCTTCGTGGCGGGCGAGATGGCGGCGGGCGACCCGATCGTGGTTGGAAACCTGCCGGCGTCCGAATGGCGATCGACGGGTCTCGGCATCGGCCTGGCCTCGTTCGTCGTGGTCGTCGGGACCCTGTCGAAGCGTCGGACCGCGTCGACCGGTCGAAGACGGACGCCTAGTGGACTGTAAGGGATGAAGCGGCAGTGTCCGGTGAGTGGTTCGCGTGTCGAGGCGAGGCGTGAGGAGGAGTCGTAGCCCCTGCCATGGCGACGACGAGCAACGCCGCATCG
>CAXTPX010000253.1:0-5281 GCA_964246005.1 uncultured Burkholderiaceae bacterium
GTACGTCTCGTGACGGGACGGGTCGGCGGTCACGCACAGGCCGCCGTCGCGACCTTCGACGTCGTCGGGCCGGGCGCCCTTGAGCGGCGAGTCGCCATCGGCGACCTTCAGCAGCGCCTCGATCAGCGCCGCCTGCGCGGCCATCACCGCGCTGCCGATCGACGCGGTCTGCTGCGAGCCGCCGGCGAGCACGACGCCGGGGAAGCGCGAGTCGCCGTAGCAGACCTGCACGCAGTCCATCGGCAAGCCGAGCCGTTCGGCCGTGACCTGGGTCTGCGCGGTCGACGTGCCCATCCCCATCTCGTGCGCGGCGATCTCGACCTTCACCGACACGCCACCCTGCACGGTCGGGTCCTTCATGAGGATGATGCGGGCCGCGCCGCCCGGCATGCGGTAGTACGGATAGGTCGCCTCGGCGCAGCCCATGCCGATCAGCCATTCGCCATCGCGCTTCGTGCCGGGCTCGGTGACGCGATCCTTCCAGCCGAAGCGCTCGGCGCCCGCGCGCCACGCGTCGACGATGTGACGCGACGAGAATGCCATGCCGCCGGTGGGATCCTTCTCGGGCTCGTTGAGGATGCGAAGCTCGACCGGGTCCATGCCGAGTTCGATCGCCAGCTCGTCGATGCCGCATTCGAGGCCGAACGTGCCGACCGATTCGCCCGGCGCGCGCATGAACGTGTTGGCCAGCACGTCCATCGACGTCGTCTCGACGTCGAGCAGGAACGTATCGGCCGCGTACGCATGCTTCGTCGGCAGCATGAACGGCTCGGGCAGGTCGTTGTGCGGCGACATCGGCACGGTGCCGGTATGGATGATCGCCGTGAGATGCCCGTCCTTCCGCGCACCGATCGCGACGCGCTGCTCCGTCGTCGTTCGACCGCCGACCACGCGATAGACGCCCTCGCGCGACAGCACCATGCGGACGGGTCGGCCGGCGAGCTTCGAAGCAGCCGCGGCTAGCACCTGGTGTTGCCACAACGTCTTGCTGCCGAAGCCGCCGCCGACGTACGGCGACGTGACGTGCACCTGCTCTTCCTTCAGCCCGAACATCTGCGCCATCGACCACGCGGTGTGTGCGACCGCCTGCGTCGCGTCGTGGATCACCAGTTCCTCGTCGTCGCCTTCGCCCTTCCATGCCACCGTCGCCGCATGCAGCTCGATCGGATTGTGGGTGTGGCGCGGGGTGGTGTAGGTCACGTCGATGCGATGCGGCGATGCGGCCAGCGCCGCTTCGGCGTCGCCGATCTCGAGCAGCAGCGGTTCACCCTGGAACGTTCCGGGCTTGGTGCCCTTCGCCTTGGCCGCCGCGAACGTCGTGATCGAGGCATCCTCGTGATACGTGACGGTGATCAGCGATTTCGCGTGGTCGGCCTGTTCCTGCGTCTCGGCGAGTACCAGCGCGACCGGCTGCCCGTTCCAGTGGATGCGCCGGTCCTGCATGACCGGCAGGTCGATGCCGCCCGCCGCCTTGTCGGCCGTCATGAAGAGCGGCATCTTCTCCATCTTCGGCGCGTTGCGATACGTCATCACGAGCACGACGCCGGGCGCCGCTTCGGCGGCGGCCGTGTCGATCGTGAGGATGCCGCCCTTCGCGATCGTCGAGTAGACCAGCGACGCGTACGCCATGTGGTCCATCGGGAACTCGGCTGCGAATCGCGCCTTGCCCTGCACCTTCAGCGGTCCGTCGATGCGCGAGACCGGCGCGCCGATCAGCCCGTGCTTGCGTTCGATCATCGGGTCGGGCTTGCCGCCCGGCATCCACGCGTCGGGCGCGACCGCGATCGCCTTCTTCACGACCGTCTTGACCGCTGCTCCGATGAGGCTGCTCATGTCACTGCTCCCTTCGATTGCTTCGTCAACGAGGCGAGCACGGCGACCAGCGTCCGCTTCGCGAGTTCGATCTTGAAGCCGTTGTGCGACAACGGCTGCGCGTCGGCGAGTTCGGCTTCGGCCGCCGCGCGGAAGCTCTCCGCGTCGGCCGGCTTCCCCTTCAATGATTCCTCTGCCTTCCAGGCACGCCACGGCTTGTGCGCGACGCCGCCGAACGCGACGCGCACATCCTTGATCGCGTCGCCATCCAGTTCCAGCGCAGCTGCCACCGAGATCAGGGCGAACGCATAGCTCGAGCGATCGCGCACCTTGCGATAGGTCGAATGCGCGGCCATCGGCAGGGCCGGCAACTCGATCGCGGTGATCAGCTCGCCTGCGGCCATCAACGTCTCGATCTGCGGATGATCGAACGGCAGGCGATGGAGGTCGGTCATCGGCAGCGTCCGTTCACCGGTCGCGCTCTGCAGATGCACCATCGCGCCGAGCGCGGCCAGCGCCACGCACATGTCCGACGGATGCGTCGCGACGCAGGCCGACGATGCGCCGAGGATCGCGTGGATGCGGTTGAAGCCGTCGATCGCGTCGCAGCCCTGGCCGGGCGTGCGCTTGTTGCAGCGCGAGCCGTCGTCGTCGTAGAAGTACGTGCAGCGGGTGCGCTGCAGCAGGTTGCCGCCGACGGTCGCCATGTTGCGGATCTGCGCGGACGCGCCGGCGACGATCGCACGCGACAGCATCGGGAAGCGCGTCCGGATCGCCTTGTGCTCGGCCACCGCGGTGTTGCGGGCGGCCGCGCCGATCAGCACGCTGCCGTCGGGCCGCTCGTCGATCGCGGCGGACAGGCCGGTGACGTCGACGAGCGCCTCGGGCCGCTCGATCGTCTCGCGCATCAGGTCGACGAGGTTGGTGCCGCCGCCGAGGTACTTGGCGCGCGCATCGGCGCCGAGGCGGATCGCCTCGGTCGCGTCCGAAGCGCGCGTGACCGTGAAGGGCGTCATTGCACGGTCTCCGCACGTTCGCTCGTGAATTCAGCGACGGTCTGTGCGGCCTTGCCACCGGCGTACTGCTCGGTGATCGCGGCGACGATGCCGTTGTACGCGCCGCAGCGGCACAGGTTGCCGCTCATCCGTTCGCGCAGTTCTTCATGGCTCATCGCGATCGTGTCGGCGGTGAGGTCGTCGGTCACGTTGCTCGGCACGCCGCGTTCGAGCTCGGCCGCCATGCCGACCGCCGAACAGATCTGGCCGGGCGTGCAGTAGCCGCACTGGAAGCCGTCGTGATCGATGAACTTCTGTTGCAGCGGATGGAGGCCGCCCGCACTGCTCAGCCCTTCGATCGACGTGATCGAACGTCCTTCGTATTGCACGGCAAGCGCGAGGCACGACAGGATGCGCTCGCTGCCGTCGACCAGTACCGTGCACGCGCCGCACGCGCCTTGGTTGCAGCCTTTCTTGGCGCCGGCCAGGTGCAGGTGCTCGCGCAGCAGATCGAGCAACGACACGCGTGGATCGGCCGGCAGTGGCGTTTCTGCCCCGTTGATGGTGATCGACATGACTGGAATTACCTTTCTCGCGCTTCTATTCGACCTGCGAACGTACTCCGAAAATTGTCTCGGGCCATCAGCCGAACGCGCAAGCGTCGCGATTCGATCGCGCTGTCACCGTTTGTTCGGGACGCGCCGGCTCAACGTCTTCGATGCCCGCACCAGCGCGGTCTTCTCCGCGTGGTCGGGCTCGTCGCGCGACGACGGCGCGGCGTCGTAGCCCTGCGCGAGGTCGTACACCGTCACATCGCGGTCGAGCTTCGACGCCTCGAGCCAGTCGCGATGCTCGTGCGTGCGGCGCATGTCGCGCACGCCGCTCGCCCAGTGCTCGAGCATGGATGGCCGAGAGAACTCGTAGTCCTTCGACTCGCTCTCCGAAACGCCCTGGCGATAGATCAGGTGCACGATGTCCACGCGCTGCGTGTGCAGCGTGGCGGCCAATGCACGCAGGTCGGGGTCGTCGCGCAGGGCAGGCGGCAGGCGGCCGATCAGCCGTCGCAACGCGCCCCGCAGCCGCTGCATCTCGGCGATCTTCTCGGTCGTGAAGCGCGAGCGGCTCGAATACATGATGTCCTTGTGACGCTGCAGCACGCCGCCGAGATTGGTCGGCACCGGACCGCGCGCGGGGAACAGGTCGACCTGCACGACGAGCAACCGGTCGTCGTCACGCTCGTCGAGCACGTACTGCAACGGCGTGTTCGACACGATGCCGCCGTCCCAGTACGCGTCGCCGTCGATCACGACCGGGCCGAACGCCGGTGGCAGCGCGCCCGAGGCCATGATGTGTTCGGGTCCGATCGTCATGGCGCGGTTGTCGAACCACTTCGAGTTGCCGGTCGCGACGTTCACCGCGCCGACCGACAGCCGCATCGCCTTCGGGTTGGTCCGCAGGTTGAGGCGATCGAAGTCGACGAGGCGCTCGAGCGTCGAACGGAGGTCGCTCGTGTCGTAGACGCTCAGTGCGGCCGGCGTACCGTCCGGCTGCAGCATCGCCGGCGGGATGCGCGGGCGATAGAACCCGGGGACGCCGAAGGTCGCAGCCCAGGCCGCGCTCCACTGGTTGAAGGCGCCGCGCGACGTCACGCCCCACGCACTGTCGGCCGGCGGCGCCTGGCGGGCAGGCCCCGACGACACGAGGTCCCAGAACGCGTGCAGCCTGTCGAGCCGATGTTCGGTCGCGTTGCCGGCGATCAACGCGGCGTTGATGGCGCCGATCGACACGCCGGCGACCCAGGTCGGTTGCAGGTCGATCGCGGTCAACTCGTCGAAAACGCCGCCCTGGTAGGCGCCGAGCGCACCGCCGCCTTGAAGCACCAGTGCGAGGCTCTCGTGATCGAGCGCGAGCTTCCGGGAGAGCGGTGAGGTCATTGCGGGCGGGGTCGTGCGGGAGCCGGGCGATTATGCTCCGGTACCATCCGTCCGCCCGTGTCGTCCACGACGCCAAGACCTTCTCGTCCATGCCGCTCCCACCGTCCGAATTCGCGTCCACGCCGCCGGGGCAGCCGGCCGTGGTCGACGTGCATCCGGGGCTCGCGGGCAAGAGCAGCATCCGCGTGGTCGCGGCGTGGGAAGCGATCAAGGGCGTGCTCGTGCTGCTCGCCGGCGGCGTCGCCGTCTACATCTTCCGGCCCGACGACGAACACACGATCGAAGAGTTCGTCGGCCACTTCCACCTCAACCCGGCCGGTCATACATCGCACATCTTCCAGCGCGCGCTCGAACACCTGCAGGACACGCGGCTCGTGCTGCTCGCATCGGGTGCACTGCTGTATGCGCTGCTGCGCTTCGTCGAAGCGTACGGGCTGTGGTACGAGAAGCGCTGGGGCTGGGTGCTCGGCATCGCGAGCGCGGCGCTCTACCTGCCGCTCGAGATCCGCGAGATGGTCGCGCGCTTCACGTGGACCAGCG
>CAXTPX010000254.1:0-5272 GCA_964246005.1 uncultured Burkholderiaceae bacterium
GTGGTGTTGAAGCCGAGCGAGGTCGCGCCGGGCGCGGCGCAGATCTTCATCGAGGCGGTCCACGCGGCGGGCTTGCCGCCGGGCGTCGTCAATCTCGTCTGGGGCGGACCATCGGTGGGCGAGCGGATGGTCGCGCATCGAGGTGTCGATCGCGTCAGCTTCACCGGTTCGACGAACGTCGGCCGATCGATCGCGCGGACTGCAGCGGGCTTGCTGAAGCCGGTCACGCTCGAGCTCGGCGGCAAGTCGGCCGCCGTGCTGCTCGACGACGTCGACCTCGACGTCGCGATGCCGGTCGTGATGCGCATGGGTCTCGCGAACTCGGGACAGGCGTGCGTCGCGCAGTCGCGGTTGATCGCGCCCCATGCGTTGCTGCCGCAGATCGTCGAGCGCTTCGAAGCACTGACGGCGCATTGGCCGCTCGGCGATCCGCACGACGACGCGACGCGGCTCGGGCCGCTCGCGACCGCAACGCAATTCGACAACGTCCGTCGCAGGATCGACGAAGCGTGCCGCGACGGCGCGTCGCTGCGGGTCGGTGGCGTCGGTCGCGCGTCGAGATTCGACCGCGGCTGGTTCGTGGCGCCCACGCTCTTCACCGACGTTCGCCCGGAGATGGCGATCGCGCAGCAGGAGGTCTTCGGTCCGGTGCTGGCGTTGATGGGATACGACGACGAGGACGAGGCCGAGGCGCTCGCGAACGCGACGGCGTATGGCCTGTCGGGCGCCGTGTGGTCAGGCGACGCGGCGCGAGCGACCGGCTTCGCACGTCGACTCGAGACCGGGCAGGTCGTCATCAACGGCGCGCCACAGAACCTCGCGACCCCGTTCGGTGGGTGGGGCGCATCGGGCTCCGGTCGCGAGAACGGCCGCTTCGGTATCGAGGACCTGTTGAACTATCGCGCGCTGCATGGCGCGGCATGACGGCTTCACATCATCGCAGGGTCGCATCGGCATGAACATCGAACGAATCATCCGGGCCATCCGCCTTTGCTCGGCTGCGTGGATCGCGCTCGCGCTCGGCACCGCCGTCGCCCAGTCGTACCCCGACAGGTCGATCACGTTGATCGTGCCGTTCGCGCCCGGCGCCTCGGCCGACGGCATCGCGCGCATCGTCGGACGCGAGCTGTCGACGACGCTCGGCCAGTCGGTGATCGTCGACAACCGGCCGGGCGGCGGCGGCTCGACCGGCCTCCTCGCGGTGGCCCGCGCGGCACCGGACGGCTACGTGATCGGCCTCGGCGCGACCGGGGCGATCGCGGTGAATCCGCACCTGCCCGACGCGGCGCCGCTCGATCCGCAGAAGCAGCTCGTGCCGATCGCGAAGCTCGCCGACATCCCGCTCGTCTTCGTCGCGAGCACGAAGTCCGGCTATCGAACGCTGCAGGATTTCATCGTGGCCGCACGATCGTCGCGCGACGGCATCAGCTATGGCACGACCGGGCAGTACACGTCGCAGCACCTGGCGGGCGAGTTGCTCGCCAGCATGTCGAAGGCACCGATGGTCGCGGTGCCGTATCGCGGGAGCGGACCGGCGGTGACCGACCTGCTCGGCGGCCAGCTGGCAGTGGCGGTCGTCGACCTGACGTCCGCTTCGCCCCACATCAAGGCGGGCACGCTGCGGCCGCTCGCGGTCACGAGCGCGACGCGCAGCAGGCTGTTGCCGGACGTGCCGACCGTCGCGGAGAGCGGTATCGCCAACTACGCAGCATCGGGATGGATGGGCTTGTTCGCGCCCGCGTCGACGCCCGGCGCCGTACGCGAACGCCTGTCGAGGGCCGTGAAGGCGATCCTCGACAAAGCCGAGGTACAGCAGCAGATCGTCGCTCTGTCGGCGGAGCCCTCGTATCTCGACGCGTCAGCGTTCAGCGACTTCATCACGAGCGAATCCGGCAAGTGGGACAAGGTCATCTCGGCGATCCTGACGCCGAAGCGATGAGCGTACCGAACGGGGTCGGCAAGGCTCGGCCCGACCAGCGACCTGCCGGTCTTCCCGCGCTGTCCACGATCAGGCGTCGAGCCGAATCCAGCGACTGCGGATCGCGTCCTCCGCGTCGCGATTGACCCAGTGGGTCGGCAGTATTCCTTCGAGGATCTGTCCCACCTGATGCACGGCGCCATGGCCCATCCGGACCATGCTCTCGATGGAGATGCCGGCGACATGAGGCGACAGGAGGACTTGCGGGAAATGACGGAGTGGCGCGTCGTCCGCCAGTGGCTGCTGCTCGAACACATCGAGCGCAGCGCCTGCGATATCGCCGCGTTCGAGGGCGGCGACGAGCGCCGACTCGTCGATCACCGCGCCGCGTGCGACGTTGACGACGAAGGCGGTCGGCTTCATGCGGGCAAGTCGTGCCGCATCGACGAGCCCGCGGGTCTCCGTCGTCAACGGACAGGCCAGCACCAGGAAGTCCGCCTCCTCGACGGCTTCGTCGAGCGACCGGGCGATCAGCCGGGTGTCGTCGAACCCACCGGACCGGCGCACGCCGATGACGCGCATTTGGAGACCCGCGATGCAGAGCTCCGCGAGCGACCGTCCGATCGATCCCATCCCGACGATCACGACCGTCTTGCCGGCGAGTTCGGTTCCGCTGTCGGCCATCGCCCGCGCGGTCTGCCATCCGCCCGGGCCCGCGCGCAACTGACGATCCATCGCCGTCGACCGACGTGCGAGCGAGATCATCTGTCCGAGCACGAACTCGGCGACCGACCGCGCGTTGACCGCCGGCACGTTGGCGACCGCGACACCGTGCGCGGACGCGACCTCGAGCGGGATCATGTCGAGCCCCGCGCCATGACGCACCACGCCTCGCAGGCGCGTGGCCTCGACGAACAGCTGGGGCGGCAAGAGGGCGCGCACGACGATCGCGTCGACATCGCGCGCAGCGTCGATCAGCGCGGCCGCCGATGGTTCCGGAACGATCGTCACGGTGGCCATCGTCTCCAGCCGAGCCATCGAGCCGGGCTCGATGGCATTCGTCAGGAGGACGCGCTGTCGCATCGGTCTCTTTCGTGTGAAGCGTGACTCATTCGATGTTCGCGAAGAAGGGCGCCATGCGGGCGCGTGATCGTTCGATATGGCTTCGCATCGCATCGCGGGAGCCGTCCGGGTCGCCGGCGAACAACGCGGCGACGATCTCCGCATGTTCGGCGATCGCCTCTTCGGTCACCTGCGAGTGGAAGCGCAACCTGAACAGATGGGTGTGCGCGTACAACCGGGCGAGCGCATCGGCTGCGAGTTCGTTGCCGCTGCGCTCGGCGATCCACGCGTGGAAGCTGGAGTCCTGCAGGGCGAATTTGCCGTACGCGAGCTTGACGTCCGAGCTGGTCGGGCGCGCCATCGATTGTTCGATGGCGGCGAGCTGACGCCGCGATGCTTCGGTCATGTTGAGAGCGGTCTTCGCAGCGGCGAACGGTTCGAGCAGGAGTCGCATTTCGTAGATCTGGTCGAAGCGCTCGCGCGTCGGCATCGGCGCCGCGCTGTAGCCGACGTTGTGTGTCTTGACGACGAGGCCATCCGATTCGAGACGAATCAGGGCGGCCCGGATCGGCGTCTGCGAGACGCCCATCTCGCGGACCAGCGCATCGACGGCGATCCGGCTGCCCGGGCTCACCTTCAAGGAAATCAGGTCGGACAGCAGCCGCTCGTAGACCTGGTCGCCCAGCGAAGTCCTGATGGGAAGCGCTTGAACGGACTTCGGACGCGCGGCTGCGAGAAAGCGGGTCGCCATCGAATCGGCGGGCATGAAGGCAGTCCGAAAATAGGGTTGACGAAGCATCACATCGGTCCTACGCTGCGGTCAAATCATATTTCCGATCGGATCTGGTTTGCCCGAAAACGTTGCAGCATCGAGGACCTCGAAGGTCTCTTGGGAGCGGGCGATTCACTTTTGCACGGTCGCACTCGAGCGTGCCGACACGCCCGCTGCGCATGCCGCCGTCCAGGCGGAGATGCTCGTGGAAGCCGAGTTCAGGGGCCGTCCTTCCCACGGGCTCCAGCGCCTCCCGCGCCTCGTCGAACGGATCGCGAACGGCGTCGCCGACCCCTCGACGAGCGGCGAGCGGCAATGGCGCGGCGCTGCGCTGCTGAGCGTCGACGGAAAGCGCGGCCTCGGGCCGGTCGTCGCCTTCGCCACGCTCGATGCCTTGTCGGAGCGCGCGGCGATCACGGGCTGCGCGGTCGGCGTGATCCGCAACAGCAACCACATCGGAATGCTCGCGCTGTATGCCGAACGGATCGCACGCAAGGGGCAGGTGTTGATCGCGTTGACGACGAGCGAGGCGCTGATGCACCCGTTCGGCGGGCGAGAGGCGCGGATCGGCACCAACCCGATCGCGATCGGCGTGCCGTCGCTCGATCAGCCGTTCGTTCTCGACATGGCGACCAGTCTCGTCTCGATGGGACAGGTTCACGACCATGCGGAGCGCGGTGTGCCGCTGGAGCCGGGATGGGCCGTGGATGCCGACGGCAATGCGACCCTGGATGCCGCCGCGGCGAGGAGCGGAGCCATCGCGCCGTTCGGCGGCGCGAAGGGCTACGCGCTCGGCCTGGCCTTCGAGGTGCTGGTGGGCAGCCTGACGGCCGCTGCGCTCGGCACCGACGTGAAAGGCACGCTCGACTCCACGGAGCCGTGCAACAAGGGCGACGTCTTCATCGTCGTGCAACCGGCGTCCGCCTCGATGGCCGACGCGATCGCCGCCTACCTCGCTCAGGTGCGCGATTGTCCGCCCACGCGTCCGGACGTCCCTGTCGCGGTCCCTGGTGACCGCGCACAGCGGCAACGCATCGAAAATCTCGCGAACGGTGTCGAGGTCCCGCAGGCCGTGTGGGACCGGATCGTGTCGCTCGCCGGGAACCAGTTCACCGCAGATACGGAGTCGTCCTCATGATCAACAACTACTTCGGCGCGATGCGATCGCCGCAGTCGATCCTTTTCGGCCTCGGCCAGTGCCGCGTGCTCGGACGCGTCGCCTCGGGCATCGGTCGTCGCGCGCTGATCTGTACCGACGCCCGCTTCGCTGTCTCGCCCGAGATGAGGCCGCTCGTCGACGGACTCGAATCCCACGGGGTGCGCGTGCAGGTGTTCGACGGCACTCAGGCCGAGCTTCCATCGGCCGGCATCTATCAGTGCGTCGAGTCGGCGAAGACCTTCGATCCGGACGTCGTCGTCGGACTCGGCGGCGGCAGTTGCATGGACATGGCGAAGCTCGTCAGCCTGCTCCTCGCCCACGGCGGCACGCTCGATCGGTACTACGGCGAGTTCAAGGTGCC
>CAXTPX010000255.1:0-5269 GCA_964246005.1 uncultured Burkholderiaceae bacterium
CACACCCTCCTCACCATACGCGTGATGGTCGCCGAACAGCGAACGCTTCCATCCGCCGAATGAATGGAATGCCATCGGCACCGGGATCGGCACGTTGATCCCCACCATGCCGACTTCGATGCGCCTCGCGAATTCGCGGGCGGTGGCGCCGTCGGCCGTGTAGCAGGCCACGCCGTTCGCGAATTCATGCGCATTGATCAAGGCGACCGCGTCGGCGAAGCTTTCGACCCGGACGATGCCGAGCACCGGGCCGAAGATCTCCTCCTGGTAGATCTTCATCGCCGACGTGACATGGTCGAACAGCGTCGCGCCCAGGAAGAATCCCTCCTCGCGGCCGGCGACGACGTGTCGGCGTCCGTCGGCTTCGAGCGAGGCGCCGCTGGCGATGCCGTCTTCGATGTAACCGAGAATCTTCCGACGATGCACATCGGTCACGACCGGTCCCATGTCGGCGTCGTCGTCCATGCCGTCGCGGATCTTGAGCGCCGGGATGCGCTGCTTCAGTCGCATGACCAGATCGTCCGCGATGTGACCGACCGCGACGCCGATGGAGATCGCCATGCAACGCTCGCCGGCAGAACCGTAGGCGGCCCCGATCAGTGCATCAGCCGCGTGGTCGAGATCGGCGTCCGGCATGACCACGAGATGGTTCTTCGCGCCGCCGAGCGCCTGGACGCGCTTGCCGCGCCGACCCGCCTCGGCATGGATGTACTCGGCAATCGGCGTCGAGCCGACGAAGCTGATGGCCGCCACATCCGGGTGGCAGATCAGCGCATCGACGGCTTCCTTGTCGCCTTGCACGACGTTGAACACGCCATCGGGCAGGCCGGCTTCGGTGAGGAGTTCGGCGATTCTCAACGAGGCCGACGGGTCGCGCTCCGACGGCTTCAGCACGAACGTGTTGCCGCAGACGATCGCGAGCGGAAACATCCACATCGGGACCATCGCAGGAAAATTGAATGGTGTGATGCCGGCACAAACGCCAAGCGGCTGACGCAGCGAGAAGTTGTCGATCCCGCCACCGATGTTGTCCGAGAACTGGGTCTTCAACAGCTGGGGAGCACCGCACGCGAACTCGACGACCTCGATGCCGCGCATCACCTCGCCTTTGGCGTCCGAAAACACCTTGCCGTGTTCGCGGGTGATGAGGCGGGCCAGCTCGTCGTGATGCCGGTTGAGCAACTCCTTGAAGCGGAACATGACGCGGGCGCGATTCAGCGCGGACGTCTCGCTCCATTTCGAGAACGCGCGTCGCGCGGCAGCGACCGCGAGGTCGACAGCGGCCGGGTCGGCGAGCAGAACCTCGCCGGATACTTCACCGGTCGCGGGGTTGAAGACCGGGGATCGGCGCAGGTCGGCATCGGGTTCGGCATGTCGGCCGTCGATATAGTGACCGAGGGTCTGTACGGCCGAGTTGGCGACGTTCATCAATTCTCCTTGCGAGCTGCATTCGAGCGGCAAGGATACCGGTTGCGCACCACATGGACGTCGCCCTGACGCGTGCAGGCGTCGCTGCCCTCAGCTGTCGCGGTACAGCGCCGGGAAAAGCGTCTTCAACGCAGCGACTTTCGGCGCGTCGTTGATCACGATGTACGGCTGCATCGGGTGCAGCTTCAGGTAGTTCTGGTGATAGTCCTCGGCCGGGTAGAACGCCGCCAGCGGTGCCACCTGCGTCACGATCGGCCCTGGAAAGATCTTCGCGCCCTGGAGCTGCGCGATGTAGGCGTCGGCGATCCGCTTCTGCTCGCCGTCGCTATAGAAAATAGCGGAACGATATTGCGTCCCGTGATCGGGACCCTGGCGATTCAGCTCGGTCGGGTTGTGGGCGACCGAGAAGAACACGCGCAGCAACTGGCCGACGGTCACCTGCGACGGATCGAAGACGATATCGACGGATTCGGCGTGCCCGGTCCGCCCGGTGCTGACGGTCTCGTAGTCGGCGGTCGACTTCTCGCCGCCGGCGTAGCCCGACGTGACCGACCTGACGCCCTTGACGTGCTTGAACACGGCGTCCACGCCCCAGAAACACCCCCCGGCGACGACCAGGGTTTGCGAGCCGCTCGTCTGTGCGAGCGGCTGGTCGACGGTCGGTGCCGGGACGTTCGCGGTGACGTCGGCTGCATCGGCGAGTCCGCAGGCCGCGAGCGCCGTCAACGCCGTCGCAGTAGCCACTCGCGCGAAGCGCTTCAGCAGGGAGAAACTGGTCATGGCGTTCCTTCGTTAGTGCGAATCGAGACGGACGGGTGCCGCGTTACGTCGGTCACGACGTCAACCGCGCTTGACGAATTTCATCGCGGCCGAGTTCATGCAGTAGCGCAGCCCGGTCGGTTTCGGTCCGTCGTCGAAGACGTGTCCGAGGTGCGCATCGCAGCGCTTGCACGAAACCGCCGTCCTCACCATCAACAAGCTGCGGTCCGAGGTTTCGACGACGTTCTCCTTCGCGATCGGCTGCCAGAAGCTCGGCCAGCCGGTACCCGATTCGAACTTCGTCTCGGAATCGAACAGGGGCGTGGCGCAACACACGCAGCGATACAGGCCTTTCGCATGGAGGTTCCACGTGCTGCCGCTGAAGGGCCGCTCCGTGCCTTCGTGGCGGGCGACGGCGAATTCGGTCGGGTCGAGCAGCTTCTCCCATTCGGCATCGGTCTTCACGACCTTGGGGACGGTCACCGGGGTGAGGCGCGCACCGGCATCGTCGAACGGCACGATCGTGACCGGCCCGCTGGCCGATGCATTCGCCGCCGCGACCGCCGGCCTGCGCAAGCCCGCCCAGACCAGCGCGCCCACCGCGGCGATGGCCGTGGCGATGAAACCGCGGCGACGGTCGCCGGACGGGCGCGTCGCGACACTGGTCGTGGAAGGAAGCTTGCTCGCCATGTCGTCTCTCCTGCCGGTCATGAACTGCGGATGGGGTAGTACGGGAAGCGACTTGCGGTGGATTCGCCGGATCTTAAGGCTGCGTCGACCGGTCGCCGTCTTCGTTACACCGATGCCAGACGAGTACGGACCCTCCATCTCACGCAACGTTCACGACGGGCGAGCCGCCCAGCACCGCACGGCGTGCCGGATCGCCTTGAAATGACTGGTGAAAGCCCAATGTGCTCGCTAACCGTTTTTCAAGGATTCTCCATGCGACACGACAAACTCACCACCAAGTTCCAGGAAGCGCTGGCCGATGCGCAGAGCATCGCCGTCGGCCGCGACCATCAGTTCATCGAGCCCGTGCATTTATTGTCGGCGCTAATTGCCCAGCAGGACGGTGCCGCGCGCTCGCTGCTGCAGCGGGCCGGCGTCAACGTCCAGCGATTGACGACCTCGCTCGAGCAGGCGATCGCCAACCTGCCCCAGGTGCAGGGCACCAATGGCCAGGTCATGGTCGGGCGCGACCTCGCAGGTCTTCTGAACATCGCCGACAAGGAGGCGCAGAAGCGCGGTGACGATTTCATCGCGAGCGAGATGTTCCTGCTCGCGCTCGCCGACGACAAGAACGAGGCGGGTCGGCTGGCGAAGGAAGCCGGCCTGTCGAAGACCGCGCTGGCGAGCGCGATCGAAGCGGTCCGCGGCGGCGCCAATGTCGCCAGCGCCGACGCGGAGTCGCAACGCGAGGCCTTGAAGAAGTACACGATCGATCTCACCGATCGAGCGCGCCAGGGCAAGCTCGATCCGGTCATCGGCCGCGACGACGAGATCCGCCGCACGATCCAGATCCTGCAGCGCAGGACCAAGAACAACCCGGTGCTGATCGGCGAGCCGGGCGTCGGCAAGACCGCCATCGTCGAAGGTCTCGCCCAGCGCATCGTCAACGAGGAAGTGCCCGAGTCGCTGAAGGGCAAGCGCCTCCTCGTCCTCGACATGGCGCTGCTCTTGGCCGGAGCCAAGTATCGCGGCGAGTTCGAGGAGCGGCTCAAGGCCGTCCTGTCCGACATCGCGAAGGACGAGGGCCGGACGATCGTCTTCATCGACGAGATCCACACGATGGTCGGCGCCGGCAAGGCCGAAGGCGCGATCGACGCCGGCAACATGCTGAAGCCGGCGCTCGCGCGCGGCGAGCTGCATTGCATCGGCGCGACCACGCTCGACGAGTACCGCAAGTACGTCGAGAAGGACGCGGCGCTCGAACGTCGCTTCCAGAAGGTGCTGGTCGGCGAGCCGTCGGTCGAGAGCACGATTGCCATCCTGCGCGGGCTGCAGGAGAAGTACGAACTCCATCACGGTGTCGACATCACCGATCCGGCGATCGTCGCGGCGGCCGAACTCAGCCACCGCTACATCACCGACCGCTTCCTGCCCGACAAGGCGATCGACCTGATCGACGAGGCGGCGGCGCGCATCAAGATGGAGATCGACTCGAAGCCGGAGGTGATGGACCGTCTCGATCGTCGGCTGATCCAGTTGAAGATCGAGCGTGAAGCGGTGCGCAAGGAGAAGGACGAATCGTCTGTCCGGCGCTTCGGTCTGATCGAAGAGGAGATCGCCCGCATCCAGCAGGAGTATTCGGACTTCGAGGAGATCTGGAAGGCCGAGAAGGCCGCTGTCCAGGGATCGGCCCACATCAAGGAAGAGATCGACCGCGTCAACCAGGAGATCATCAAGGTCCAGCGCGAAGGCAAGTTCGACCGGGCGGCCGAGCTTCGCTACGGCAAGTTGCCGCAGCTCGAGGCGCAGGCGAGGGCGGCCGAGGAGACGATTGCCAGCGACAAGCCCAACCAGCTGTTGCGCACCCAGGTCGGCGCCGAAGAGATCGCCGAAGTGGTGTCGCGCGCGACCGGCATCCCGGTCAGCAAGATGATGCAGGGCGAGCGCGACAAGCTGCTGTTCATGGAAGACGCATTGCACAAGCGCGTCGTCGGCCAAGACGAGGCGGTGCGACTCGTTTCCGACGCCATCCGCCGTTCGCGTGCCGGCCTGTCGGATCCCGACCGGCCGTACGGCTCGTTCCTCTTCCTCGGACCGACCGGCGTCGGCAAGACCGAGCTGTGCAAGGCGCTCGCGAACTTCCTGTTCGACTCGGAGGACCACCTCGTCCGCATCGACATGAGCGAGTTCATGGAGAAGCACAGCGTGGCGCGGCTGATCGGCGCGCCGCCGGGATATGTCGGCTACGAGGAGGGCGGCTATCTGACCGAGCTGGTACGGCGCAAGCCCTACAGCGTGATCCTGCTCGACGAGGTCGAGAAGGCGCATCCGGACGTCTTCAACGTGCTGCTGCAGGTGCTCGACGACGGCCGGCTCACCGACGGGCAAGGTCGCACCGTCGACTTCAAGAACA
>CAXTPX010000256.1:0-5265 GCA_964246005.1 uncultured Burkholderiaceae bacterium
TCCGTTCGGTGCTCAGGCCGGCGGATCCTGAACCGGCGGTGCCGGATCGCGCAGTCCCTCGACGTCCTCGGTGCCGGCCCGGAACAGGCGCCGGATGCACGCGTCCCGCCAGGCTTCGCGGACCTGGTCTACGGCGTCGTCGGGTTGATAAGCGTCGACCCGGTCATCCGTCGCGAGAGCACCCGACGCGCCGAGCCGCTCGTGCGTATCGAGACGCTCCCGGATCGCAGCGACTTCCGATACGAGTGCGAGCAGGATGGCCATCACGCGATCGACGTCGCCGGTGCCGAAGTAGGTCTGGCGCTCCGGGCCGACGGCCTTCCGCTTGCGCGGCGTCCGCGCGGCATCGTCGCTGGTCGCAGTCGTGTCGTCGTTCATGCGTCGAACCCGAGTGAGCCGGGGTTCACCAGGTGTCGTGGGTCGACCGCATCCTTCAACTGCACGAGCAGATGGCGCACGTTGGGCTGGCGGGTCGAGAGATACCGATAGGTCTTGCCGATCTGCAGGTGGGCGCAGCCCTCTTCGGCCCACAACGCGACCAGCTCGCCGCGCAACGTCCGCATCGCTGCCGCCGCTTCCGAGTCGGCCGCGAGCACCGGCAGCTTCGACAGGTGCGACGGCGCGATCATGCGTTCGTGATAGCGCTCGCGCGCATCGGGCCAGTACAGCATCGGCTCGAACAGGATCGCCTGCTGCGAGATGGCGAACACCACGAAGCCCCACTCGATGCCGAACCGCTCCAGCAACGGCTTGCGTTCGGCGAAGAACGCCTGCACCGCCGCGCCCAGCGCGACGACGCGCGAATGCGGCGCGATCCCGTGGCTCGGCGCCCAGCGCTGCCCCCGAGGTCCGAGGATGTCGTTGGGCGGCATGAACGGCGCGCCGCGGACCATGCGCGGCACCGTCGCCTCGACTTCGCGGCCGCGGGCTGCGATTCCCCGGATCTCGTTCAACGCGTGGTCGACCTCCTCCGGCGTGCGGCCATCGACCGCGACGTTCATCGCGTATTCGACATCCTTCAACGCCTGACGGCCGCCGACCGCCATCTTGACCGCGTCCTTCAGGCCCGACGCGAGCGAGCGCCCGGACTTGACGACGCCGATCGCGCGCTTGACGTCGCGGCCCAAGTCGTCGTCCCAGAGTCGCATGCTCCAGATGTACGGATCGGCACCGAAGCATTCGGCGGCGAGTCCGCGACGGGCGATCTCGGACATCGCGGTCAACAGGTCGCTCTGGGTGCCGAACGTGAACGACGCGAAGCCCGAATGCGCGGGCGTGCGGAGGAGCCGCAGCGTCGCGCGCGCCTTGAAACCCAATGCGCCGGCGTCGTGCAGGAAGAGACCCGTGAGGTCCGGTCCGTAGGCCCGGAAGAACGGACCGGAATCCGTCCCGCCCGCCGAGCCGGTCTGCACCAGGGTGCCGTCGGCCAGCACGACATCGAGCGACAGCACGGACTCGGCCGTGGTGCCGTACTGCGTCGAACCGAGAAAGACGCTGCCTTGCGACAGCGCGCCTCCGATGCTCGACGCGAAGCCGGACATCGGACCGAAATACGGCGTCCGCAAGCCGAGCGGCTTCAACGCCTCGTACAGCGACTTCCACGTCGCGCCGGCTTCGACCGTGACGTACATGTCGACCGGATCGATGCGGACGATGCGGTCGAGCCGCAGCAGATCGATGACGACGGTGTCGGCCCGGACCGGCAGGAAGCCACCGGTGTACGACAGCCCGCCACCGCGCGGAACGACCGGGTGGCCGTGCGACGTACAGAGGCCGACGACCGCCATCAGTTCGTCGACCGTTCCTGGACGCAGGACAAACACCGCGTCGACCTCGGCCCGGCGGTAGACGTCGGTGGAATAGAACGCGAGCTCGTCGGCGTCGGTCAGCACGTGTTCGGTGCCGACGATCTCTCGCAGTCGCTCGAGAAGCAGCGCGCGCTCGGGCGGGACGGTCGTGGCGCTTGCGGCCGGTGCCGTCGCGGAAGACTCGCTCACCAGCGCCGTCATCGCCGTACCGCGCCGCGGTACCCGACGAAGGCGAGTTGCTCGGCCATGTACGCCGCGCCGATCGGCTGGCGGAACACCGTGTCGGCCGGGAAACCCGCCGCTGCGCAGGTCGCTTCCCAGTCGAGGGTTCCGCTCCCCCGCTCGAACGGTTCGTTGTTGTGGTGGACGTTCCATTCGGCCATGAATTCCTGGAACGGCTCCGTCGGCCAGCCGACCATGTCGTTGTGGACCATCACGCCGCCGGGGGCGAGCAGCCGATGGCATTCGGCCACGACCTGTCGCGTCACCTTCTGCGGGATCTCGTGCAGCATGATGGTCGACACCACCAGATCGAACGAATCGTTCGCGAAGTCGGTCGCCGCGGCATTCTGCTGCGAGTAGTGGATGGGAAAGCCGAGCGCCTCCGAACGTCCATGGGCATAGCGCAGCATCGGCGCGGCGATGTCGATCGCCTGGATCTCGGCATCCGGAAAGGCGATCGCGAGCGGATGGGTCGCCATCCCGACGCCGCAGCCCATGTCGAGGATGCGCTTCGGCGCGAGCGACGGGAAACGTTGGCGCACGAGTGTCGCCGTCGACTCGCCGAGCCCCGCATTGGTCTGGCCGAGTCCGCCGTAGGCGTACAGGTAGACGCCGCGATCGTAGACCGCGCCGGCGAAGAGATCGTCCTCGCCGAGCGCCGAGTGGAAGCTGCCCGGCATGACGTGGATATCCACCTTCCGCGCGTAGTCGGGGAGCACGAAGTCGGGATCGAGGCGGAGCGTGCCGCCGATCGGCGGAACCGTGCGTTGCGCGTCGAGCAATCGGGGCAGTTGACGTTCGACGCTCTCGCCGACCGTGTCCCACAGCAGTTCCTGCGTCGCGCGGTTGAGGAGCGAGAACGCGCGGAAGTAGGGGTCGTCCTGCATCAGCGACCTGACTTCGCGATAGGTCGACGGCGGGCGTCCCTGCTCCCGTTCGAATGCCGGCACCTGCCGTTTGCGATAGGCCACCTCGTTTCCGCTGTACATCTCGGTGACGAGGAAGCGGCGCATCGCGGCCAGGAAGTTCTCGCGCCCCGCCTCGTCGGCATTGGGTCGGGACAGGACGGCATGAGGCGTTTGCGGTGGCATGGGATCCGTGCGTTGAGAGGGGCGTCGACCAGGTGCTGCACGTACGCTCCGAATCCGCGCCGAGGCCTGGGCGAAGGAATCGGCTAGGCGGGTTCGAGGTCGTCGAGCAAACGGAGCGCAGCCGTCTCGCCCGCCTCGCACGCCGCCTCCATGCCGGCGTGGACCTTCCCGCAATGTTCGCCGGCGAAGTAGAGGGCTCCCGCCGGGTCCGCGATCGTGTGCACGTAGCGCGCGATGTCGCCGGGGGCGTAGTACGCGATGTGGCCCTTGCTGAACGGATAGCGCGCCCAGTTGTGAACGTGCGTGACGTGGACGGCGCCCCGCATCGACGGGCGCAGGCGCGCGATGTCGCGCAGCACGAAGCGTCCGATCTCCGCATCGGTCATCCGGTTGGCCCGTTCCGCGTTGGCGCCGGTCAGGATCGTGAACAGCGTCCCGTTCGGTTGCGTCGGCGACGGAACGTGCAGCGTGACTTCGCTCGGCCCGTCGGTCCAGAGACCCTTCGGCAAGCCGTCGCTCTCCCAGTACGGTCGATCGATGGCCATGTGGACCTGGACCATGCCGCTGTAGCGGATCGTCTGCCACGCCTGCCGCTGCACCGGCGTCGCCGGCGCCTCCACCGAAAGATCCTTGAAGATCGAGAGCGGGATCGTCGTGATGCAGGCGCGCGCGCGCCACACCGAGCCGTCCTTGCACGTGACACCGACTTCCTTGTCGCCGGCCTGGATCCGCGCGACCACACGGTTGAGCTCGACCGGTCGTGCGAGCGATGCCGCCATCGCGTTCGTCAACGCGCTGGTGCCGTCCTTGACGATGGCGTACTTGCCGGCCCTGGCTTCCCAGCCGTAATAGAAATTCTTCCGCAGGAAGTCGAGCGCGTTGGCGTCGTCGAGCGACCGTGCCGGCAGCGTGGCCTCGATCATTCGCAGCGCCGCGGGAGACGCGCCTTCTCCCGTGAAGTACTGCCGCAGCGAAGCGCGATCGAGCGTCGCGAACTCGGGCTTCAGCCAGTCGCCGAGGTCGCGCAGCGGCGTATCGGCGTTGATGTAATGCGGATAGAGCTTGAGCGGATCGAGCGCGCGCTCGTCGCCGCTCAGTCGATTCTGCGGCGAGGACGCCCACACGCCGCCACTGGCGGCCTGGTCGCCGATGCTGATGGCGAGCGCCGGCAGGTTGGTCTCGGAGCCGGCGCCCGCCGGCGGCGTGACGAGCTCCACGGACAACTCGGCGGCATTGGCGCGGACGCGACCGTAGCCGGCGCCGACCTGGACCGCGCCGAACTCGGGCCGACCCGTCACGTCGTAGGCCGTCCAGCAGCGGCCACCGATGCGTCCGCTGCCTTCGAGGACCGTGACGTTCAACCCGGCGGCCTGCAGCAACCGGGCTGCATGCAGCCCCGACAGTCCGGCGCCGAGCACGATGACGTCGCGCACGCTGGCCTGAGCCCTCGCGCGTACCGGCAACGCCGCCAGCGCGAGCCCCGCGGCGCCCAGCCGGAGGACGTCGCGACGCGAGATTGCCGGAACGGTGCGGGTCATGTCGGGTTGAGGTAATTCAGGCGTGACGTTCGCTTCTCGATGTCGACTCCCGGAGTGCGAGCATCGGTCAGCCGACGAAGATGACCCCGATGTACTGCGCCTCCAAGTGTGGCCCGGGGCTTGTCCGCAATCCGGCCGCGAAGGGATCGCATCGTTCCATTGGGGTTCATGAAAAGCGGGGCGCTCGACGCGCGAGAAAAGCGCGTCGACCTTCGATGAAGTCCGCGCCCTCGACCGCGTCCAGGTAGGCCTTGTGCGTCGCGTCGTCCTCGAACCGCTGTCCATGTCGCGCGCGCTCGACGAAGTCCTTCGCGATGGCGATCGATGTCGCCGACGCCGCGATCACGAGCGCCGCGTAGGCCCCTGCATGCGCCTCCAGATCCGCGTCGTCAACCACGCGATCGACGAGCCGGACGCGCAACGCCTCCTCGGCATCGATCGCGCGGGCGGTGAAGAGGAGGTCCTTCGCGGCAGCGCTGCCGACCGCGTCGACCAGTCGTCGCACGTCTTCGAACGAATAGGCCAGTCCGAGGCGGGCGGGCGTGATCGCGAATCGCGCGGTGTCCGCCGCGAATCGAAGATCGCAGCACAGGCCGAGGCCGACCG
>CAXTPX010000257.1:0-5251 GCA_964246005.1 uncultured Burkholderiaceae bacterium
CGGCGCTGCTGAACGTGGACGCGCTGCACGTGATGCAGCGGCTGGTCGTCGACAAGTCGTTTCGCGAAGCGGTCGTCTCGCAGTCGCCGTCGCCGGGATCTTCCGACGCTTCGACCGTCGTGAATGTCCAGAAGGCACGCATCGAGAGCGCGCGGAAAGCGCTCGAGGACGTGAAGATGCCGATCGGCTGGCGTTACGGCTGGGAGCCCCGGGACGGTTCGCCGGCCTCGACGCGCCTGCTGCCCGTCCCCACGCAGCTCTGTGCGGGGGCTGCCTCGGACCCATGCCCGAGAGATCGCTGGCTCGACACCGACTGGTTCCTGGTCGTTTGCGGCTGGCTGCTGACGGCGTTCGCCGTCACGCTGGGCGCGCCGTTCTGGTTCGATCTGCTGAACCGCTTCATGGTGATCCGGTCGACGGTGAAGCCCCATGAGAAGAGTCCGGAGGAGGGCTCCCTCGATCGGCAGGCGACCGTGACCTGAGTGCCGCGACGCTCGAGTCAGGCGTCCCGCCGATCGAGGCCTTCGAGGCCGCCCAGCGCCACGATCTCGCGGGACACCCGTGCGAGCAGTTCCGCGTTCAACTGCGCCGGATCGCGCGGCACGACGTCGTAATGACAGAGGGTTCCGAGCAACCGCCCATTGGCCGACGTGATCGGAACGCCGCAATACGCGCGCAGCGCCTGCTGCTTGACGTGACCGTCCACCCGGGGATCGAGCAACGAGTCGACGATCGCGAACGGGCCGTCCTCGGTGCGGACGTAGCAACAGTAGCTGGCCGACTCGGGCGACAGGGAAGTCTCGAGGACCGCGAGGTCTTCGCGGTCGACGTGCGCGAGCGACCGGATCATGCCGTCGTGCAACCGGAACACGCTGACGAAGCGGTAGTCGGTCAGGCGCAGGATCGAGTACAGCGCATATCGCAAGCCGTGCGCGTCGAGCAGCTTCTTGAACACCCGATACGCGACGTCGGTCGGGGCGGCGGTCGCACTCACCATCGCCGGCTCCTGCGCCTTGCCGAGCGGTGAGCCGCCCCGCTCGCCGATCGCCTTCGCGAGGCGAACGGACTCGTCGAGCTGCAGGGCCTGCGTGTTGATGTCGTCGGGCATCGGGACTCTCTTCGAAAGCCTGCATTTTAGAGGGTCGACGATCGAAGGTCCGGGTCGGCGTTACCATCGTCGCGAGGCCTGCGTCGCAGCGCCCGAGCGAACACCCAGGAGAATCCATGTCGGCGCCAGAAGATCTGAAGGAAATCTACACGGACGAATTGAAGGACCTGTGGTCCGCGAACGACCAGATGCAGCGCGTCCTGAAGAAGCTCGTGTCGAAGGCGTCCGACAAGGCGCTGAAGGAGATGTTGGCGACGTCGCAGGCGAGCATCGTCCAGCACACCGCGACGTTGAAGGAACTCATCGCGGCGAACGACGAGAAGGTTTCGAAGGAACACTGCAAGGGCATGGAAGGCCTCGTCAGCGAGGCGACCAAGCACACCGGTGAAGAGGCGCCGAAGAAAGGTCCGCTCCTCGACACGATGATCATTGCGCAGTACCAGCGGATGACGCATTACGGCATCGCGGGATTCGGCACCGCTGCCGCCTACGCGAAGGCGCTCGGGCGCCGCGACGAACAGAAGAAGCTGAAGAGCGCCGTCAAGGACATGTATCGCGGCGACGAGTACCTGTCGAAGCTCGCCGAGACCGCCGTGACGATCGAGGCGAAGGCGGCATAGGTCGACGCACGACGAGTCGCCAGGGCACTCGAGGCGCGGCCTTCGTCCCTCGTCATCGCAGCGATTGCAGGATCGCGATGGCGGCGCGCCGCCCGCTTTCGGCGGCGCCGTTCATGTAGCCCTGGAATGCGCGGCTGCAATGCTCGCCGGCGAAGTGGATGCGACCGACGCGGCGTCCCTCGATGCCACCGAAGCTCGTCGCGTCGCCGGGCTTCGAGCAGCCGTACGAGCCGAGCGCGAACGGCTCGCTCGGCCAGTGCACCCGGGCGGCATGGCCGGTCGATGCCGCGTTGAACCCGGCGAAGACGGCGTCCATCGGTCGCGACGACAGGGCTGCCTGTTGTTCCGGCGTGCCTCGACCGCAGGCGACGCCGGCCTCGCCGCCGAGATAGAACGTGAAGACGCCGCCGTCGCCATCGCGCTGGCGGCTCGCGTCCCAGCCGGTCTGGCCGGGCAGGTCGCTGAACAGGTCGCCGTCGCGTCCCTGCATTCGCCAGACCCGCTGGTCGAGACCGACGATGACCTTGGCATTCGTTCCGTAGGCGAGCCGGTCGATCGCTGCCTGCTTCTTCGGCGGCAGGACGCCGGTCAGGTCGACCTGGCGCAGGAGCGAGAACGGCAGCGCGAGCAGCACGATGTCGGCATCGACCGCGCGCGTGGCCGCGTCGTCGCACGCGAACTGCAGCCGGAAGCCTTCGCCTCGACGCGCCATCGCGACCAGGCGATGCCCGAGCTGCAGATGCGACCCGAGCGGTTGCGCGAGACGCTCGACGATCTGGCCGTTGCCGCCGTGGATCTTGAAGCGTTGATCGCTGTCCCCGAACATCGCGAAGCCCTGCGACGTATCGGTGTCGATCATCGACAGGAAGCTGAGGCAGCTCTGCTCGTCGGCATCGAGCCCGAACTCGGTCGTGAAGCCGACATCGAGCAGCGCGCGCAACCATCCGGCGACACCGAGGCCGTCGAGGTATTCGGCCAACGAGCGTCGATCGAGATCGACATCGACCGGCGTGTGGCGGTCGTACCGGATGTCCGACGAGAGCCTCGCCGCATCGCGCGTGATGTACGGCGCGATATCGTCGAACGCTGCGATCACCTCCGCTTCGCTGCGATGCCGGCCGCCGAAGAAATAGCCGACTTCGAGCGCTGCCTCCGAGGCGGCTCGCGTATCGATCAGGCCGAGGCCGAAGTGCGCCGCGAGCGCGAGCAGGTCGCCGTGGGACTGGTCGACGAACTCGCCGCCGAACTCGGTGACCTGCCCGGGGGCGAAGCTGCCTACGTCGGTCCGCACGCGACCACCGACGCGGGGAGCCGCATCGAAGACCTGCGCCCGACAGCCCGCCCGCTGCAACAACCAGGCCGCGTTGAGGCCGGCGAGCCCGGCGCCGACGACGACGATGCGTGGCTCTTCGCCCGACGCGCGTGGCAGTCCTTCACCCGCATAGATCCGTCTCAATGCGGCAGGAACGAACGACGCCGCCGATGCCGTCGTCACCTCGCGCGACGCGGCTTGCCCTGTACGGCGCAGCGAAGAGCGGGTCAGCGAACGCAACAGGGGCGAACGCGCTTTCCGGCACCGCGACGATTCGCACGGGTCGAGCCGGTCGAGCCGATGCATCGGGGGTGGTGAAGACATTCGATTGCCTCGAGGAACTGCAGCGAACTATATTGTTGCCGTACCACTTCACGCGATCAAATCCTCGGGTGGTCCCGACCGGTCTGTCATGGCCAAGTCCGCGTTGCGTTTCGATCGAGCGCTCATCGAGCGGCTCCCTTCGCCGCTCGCGCATGCCATCGCCCTGCTCGATGCCGGCGTCGGCTCTCCGCATCAGTCGGCGCTGATCACGCTCTGGCAGGTCTGCGACGCAGTGGAGGTCATCGTTCGCCTGCTGGTCTGCATGGTCATTGCCGAGCTGCATGCCGAGCAGCGCATCGGCAGCGTCGCGCAGGAGCTCGGGCAGGCGATCGACCGACCCACGCTCGGCCAATGGCGTCGGCTCCTCGGTACGCTGGCAGAGCGACTGACGCCCCATACGATGCTCCTCGAGCTGAAGCAGCAGCGCGATGCGGGCTGGCCCGTCGAGCAGTTCTTCAGCGGCGATCCGAAGCGCGCCGGCGCACGCGACGATCCGCTGCAATCGTTCCTCGCGTTGCGCAACCGGCTCGCGCACGGCGCGGGCCTGACGCACGGGTCTGCCGCCGACCTGCTGATGAACTGGGACGCGCGCGTCGCACAGTTCATCCGGCAATCGCTGTGGATGTCGGAGCTGACGCTGATCGGCGCGGGCGCCGACGCGCGGTGCCATCGTCTGCGCGGCCTGGTGCCGCAGGCGATCGACGACGAGGGGACCGAGGCGCCGGCGGGTGCCTGGATGCGGGTGGAGCGGGGTGGCCGGGTCCTGCAGGTCTGGCCGCTGATCTGCTACGGCGTGCCGCAGTCGAGCAGCGGCAACGTGACGAAGCCGGCGCTGCAGTTGTATTCCCGTCGCAGTGCCATCGAGACGTTGCAGTACACGCCGATCGCTTCGGACGCCTACTGGAGTTTCGGCGACAAGGTCGCGACGAAGGTGCTCGACGACATGCTGCTGCGCGAGCAGCTCGCCGCCGCGACGCGCCAGGCGGTCGGCGCTGCAGCCAGCTTCGGCGACGAGCTGGCGCGCGACAGCAAGCTGATGATCGGTCGCGAGAAGGAGCGCCGGGCCGTCGTGGGCGCGATCCGGCAGCATCGCGGCCGCCTGTTGTGGCTCGATGGCGAGCCCGGCAGCGGCAAGTCCACGTTGATCGCCTCGCTCGTCACCGACATGCGCGAGCAGCACGACGAGGATCGCGCGCAGGGTCGCCCCGTGCCGGTCCTGCTGCCGTTCCGCTTCAAGGTCGGCGACTACCGTTGTACCGCGCCGTGGTTCCTGCAGTTGATGGAGGAAGGGCTCGATCCCGCGTCGAAGTCCAGGGAACAGGGTGCATGCAGCCCGACCACGTTGCAGAACGCGATGCGGACGCGGCTCGCCGGCGGCGAGGACTGCCTCGTGGTGCTCGATGGACTCGACGAGATCGAGGCGCTCGATACGACGTTCATCCCGGACGTCTTCCTGCGCCTCGTCGGCGAGCTCCATGGCGACCGACTCGATGCGACGTGGGGCCGCGTCACGTGGTTGTGTGCCGGTCGCAAGAAGCTCACGCCGCGCATGAAGAAGAGTGGGGCGGTCGTGCTCTTCGACGATGGCCTGCCGGGGATGGAGGACTTCGACATCCGCGCGATGCTGCTCGACCGGATCGGCCGTGCGCGCGAACGTTTGCTGAAGGACGATCGTATCGTCAACACCGAGCTCGATACGATCCCGGCCTCGAGAGCGATCATCGACGAACTCGATCGGGGTCGGGTGCCCGGCGACATCCTGACGATCTGCAGGCTCGCGCCTCCGGTGCCCGCGCCGGATGGTTCGCTGCCGCTACGACCGCGCGCCCTGCCGGTGTTGCCCGGCGTCAAGTGGGTGATCGACGACGACGGCGACAACGAGATGTA
>CAXTPX010000258.1:0-5232 GCA_964246005.1 uncultured Burkholderiaceae bacterium
CAGCCGCAATTCGGTGTCGCCGGCGTACTGAAGAAGCTCCTGCATCGTCGTCGCGTTATGCGCGAAGCGCGGCGCATCCGCCATCGAAGTGACCACGGTGCCCACGCGGGGACGTCGCGTGACCAGCCCGCGGGCAACCAGCGTGCGCACCGCCTCGCGGGCCGTGAAGCGGCTGATCCCGAACTGCTCGCAAAGCCGATGCTCCGTCGGCAGGTGCGCACCGACCGCGTAGCGGCCGTCGGAAATCGCCTCGCTCAATGCGCGGGCGACCTGGAGGTAGCGAGGCTGTTCGTTCTCGCCCGCCTCGTTCGTCATCGAATGAGCGTCGTCGGGACGCGTCTTCGCTTTGGCGGCCTTTGCCGCCTTGGGAGTGGTTTTCATGGAACCCATTTCAACACAGTCGGCGTGAGAGATGCGAATTGTCGCCAATCGAAAAGTATCGACCTAATTGTTGACTTAACGAAAACTAAGGCGCATTGTTGTACGGACAAACAGGAGCCACTCTTGAGATCAGACGTCCCGACCCCGCGCTCGATGCTGTTCGTGTCCGGGGAGCGCATCGAACGCTTTTCGAAGGCCATGACCGCTGGTGCCGACCTGGTCTGCATCGACCTCGAGGACGCTGTCCATCCGGAGCGCAAGTCGCAGGCCAGGACCGAAGTGCTCGGCTGGCTGCAGGCCCGCCCGGCCGGCGGATGCCCGGTCGCGTTGCGGATCAATGCGCTGCGATCGGCAGACGGTCTGCTCGACCTCGCCGCGTTGGTCGCATCCACCGTGCAAGTCGACTGGTTGCTGTTGCCGAAGGTCGAGGACGCTGCCGACGTCCAGTGCGTGCAGGCCTGGGCGGGCGGCCGCTTCGGTGCTTCCTGCGCCCTGATCGAAACGACGATCGGCATCGAGCGTCTGCAGACCATCGCCGGAGCCGGCGCCAGGCTGGGTGCATTGATGCTCGGCGGAGCGGACCTGTCCGCCGAACTCGGCGCGCGCTTCGACTGGGACGGCCTCCTCTACGCGCGTGGACGCCTCGTCAACACGGCGCGGGCCAACGGCTTGCAAGCCTGGGACGTCCCGCACGTGGAGCTCGACGATCCCGAAGCGCTATCGACCGAAACGCGACGCGTTCTTGCGCTCGGCTTCGACTGCAAGACGGCGATCCATCCGAAGCAGATCCCGAGAATCCACGCGGCCCATGCGCCGACGGCGGCCGACCTCGACTGGGCTCGCACGTTGGTCGAAGCAGTTCCGGACGGCCAGTCGAGCGGCGCATTCCTCTACCGCGGGCGCATGGTCGACGCCCCACTGATCCGCAAGGCACGGCGGATCGTCGAAGTCGCTGCTCGTGCTTGAAGCCGGATGACCCATCGCAGCACACAGGAGACCCCACATGGTCCAGAACGTCAAACAGGTCGGCGCCCATCGCTACCGCGAAACCTTCGGACGGCATTACGAAGAGTTCGAGGTCGGCGACGTCTACGAGCATCGGCCTGGCCGCACCGTCACCGAGACCGAGAACACGTGGTTCACGCTGATCACGATGAACACGCACCCGCTGCACTTCGATGCGGAATACGCGAAGGCCAGCGAGTTCGGTCGCTGCGTCGTGGCGAGCCCCTTCACGGTCGCCCTGATGGTCGGCATGAGCGTCACCGACACCAGCCAGAAGGCGATCGCCAACCTCGGCTGGAGCGACATCAAGCTGACGTTTCCGCTCTTCGCGGGTGACACGCTGTACTCCGAATCCGAAGTCCTCGACAAGCGCGAGTCGGCTTCGCGCCCCGGCGCCGGCATCGTGACGATCCGCACGACGGGACTCAATCAGGACGGCAAGGTCGTCGGCACCTTCAATCGCACGATGCTGATCGCGAAGCGCGGCCACAGCGTCGAAGACAAGATCAACTACTGAACCGGACTCGAACATGGACATGAAGACGAGAGACAGCGACATCGATCAGCAGGTGTTCGTCGACGCCGTGGACACGTGGGTCGAGAAAGAGCTCCGCCCTGTCGCGAGGAAGTACGACCTCGCCGATGAATACCCCGAGGACATCGTCGACCAGATGAAGGAACTCGGCCTCTTCGGCGCGACCATCGGCGAGCAGTACGGCGGCCTCGGACTGTCGGCATGGACCTATGCGCAGATCACGATGAAGGTGGCCTCCGTCTGGATGGCGCCGTCGGGGATCTTCAATTCCCATCTGATCGTCGCGTCCGCCATCGAGCGCAACGGGACCGAAGCGCAGAAGCAGAAATACCTGCCGATCATGGCGACCGGTGAATCCCGCGCGAGCCTCGGCCTGACCGAGCCCAATGCCGGCTCGGACCTGCAGGCGATCCGCACCACCGCCCGGCTCGAAGGCGATCACTACGTCGTCGATGGCAACAAGACCTGGATCACCAACAGCCTGCACGGCAATTTCACGCTGCTGCTGGTCAAGACGGATCCTCATGCCGAACCTCGTCACAAGGGCATGAGCCTGCTGATCGCCGAGAAGGGCGAGGGCTACAACGTCGTGGGCAAGCTGAAGAAGATGGGCTATCGGTCCATCGATACCTGCGAGCTCAACTTCCAGGACTATCACGTCCCGACCGATCGTCTGCTCGGGGGCGTCGAAGGCAAGGGATTCGCCCAGACCGCCGGCGGACTCGAACTGGGCCGCATCAATGTCGCCGCGCGTGGGGCGGGCATCGCCGAGGGAGCGCTATTGCACTCGTTGCGCTACGCCCAGGAGCGCAGCACCTTCGGCAAGCCGATCGCCCAGCACCAGGCGATCCAGCTCAAGCTCGCGGACATGGCGACCCAGGTCGCCGGAGCCAGGCATCTGATCGAAGCCGCCGCGCGCAAGTACGACCTGGGCGAGCGCTGCGACCTCGAAGCCGCCATGGCCAAGCTCGCCGGCTCCGAGGCCGGCGTCTTCTGCGCGCAGGAGGCGATGCGGATCTTCGGGGGCTACAGCTATTCGGTCGAATACGAGATCGAGCGCTATTACCGCGACTGCATGCTGATGGTGATCGGCGAAGGGAGCAACGAGATCCTGCGTCAGGTCATCGCCAAGCAGCTCGTCGAACGTCACCGCATCTGAAAGGAAAAACCATGCGGCCCCTCGATGGAATTCTCGTTCTCGATCTCACCCACATGCTGTCGGGCCCCTACGGCACGATGACGCTCACGGACCTCGGGGCTCGCACGATCAAGGTGGAGCCGACCGGGGCCGGCGAAGGGACACGCGCCCTGCTGTCAGGGCATCCCGATTACTCGCGCGACGGGATGGGCGCGTATTTCATGACGCTCAACCGCAGCAAGGAAAGCGTCTGCATCGATCTGAAGACCGAAGCGGGACTGGAAGTCTTCTACGACCTGGTACGGGAGGCGGACATCGTCTTCGACAACTTCGGCGCGGGTGTGCCGGCCCGCCTCGGCATAGACCACGCGACGCTGAGTCTCATCAATCCGAGGATCATCACATGCTCGGTGACCGGCTTCGGAGAGACCGGACCCGACAATCAACGACCCGCCTTCGATCAGGTCGTGCAGGGTCTGGGCGGCGGCATGAGCATCACCGGCATGAACGACGGCGCGCCGGTGCGTGCGGGCATTCCGATCGGCGACCTCGGCGGTGGCATCTTCGGCGCGATGGGCGTGCTGGCCGCATTGGTGGCCCGCGCCAGCAGCGGCGTCGGACAGCACGTCGACGTCTCGATGCTCGATGTCCAGATTTCGCTACTGACCTACATGGGGACGATGCATCTGATGTCGGGTCACGTGCCCGAGCGCATCGGGAACTCCCATTTCGTCCATGTCCCGTACAACACGTTCCCGACGCAGGACGGGTTCATCGTGATCGCCTGCATCGGCGACGCATTCTTCGAGCGTTTCCTCAAGGTGATCGACCGCGTCGAACTGCAAAAGCCGGAGTACCTGAAGCAGCCGGCACGCTACGCCGACCGGGTGCTGATCGAGGCCGTCATTCATGAAGAACTGGTCCAGCAGACGTCCGCGTTCTGGATCGAGCGGCTTCGGGCGGCACGCGTGCCCTGCGGACCCGTCAACGATTTCGCCGAAGCGCTGTCCGATTCGCAGGTGATCGCACGCGACATGATCGTCGAGGTCCCGCTGCTGAGCGGCGGTTCGGTCCGCATGCCGGGGATGCCGATGAAATTCTCCGGATCGGACACGCCTGCGTTCAAGGCCCCACCCACCGTCGGCCTCGACACCGACGCGATCCTCTCCGGCCTGTTGCGATACGACGCCGAGCGGATCGACGCGCTCCATGGCGACCGCGTGGTGCAATGACCCTCGCCGTCTCCGCCGCTGCCCGGACTACGCTGCGGCCCTGCCTTCGAAGACGAGCGATTCGAAGTCCTCGATCGGCACCGCCCTGCTGTAGAGAAACCCCTGGAAGTGCTGACAACCCAGGTCGGCCAGGAAATCGCGCTGACCGATGGTCTCGACGCCCTCGGCGATGACTTCGAGATCGAGGCTGTGCGCCAGTGCGACGATCATCCTGGCGATCGCCGCGTCGTTGTCGTCGACGAGCACGTCGCGCACGAACGAGCGGTCGATCTTCAGCTGCTGCAGCGGAAGGCGCTTCAGATACGCGAGCGACGAGTAGCCGGTGCCGAAGTCGTCGAGCGCGAAGCTGACGCCCGCCTTCTTCAGCTGGCCCATCTTGTCGATCACTTCCTGCACATCGCGCACCAGCACGCTCTCGGTCAATTCGAGGACGAGGCGGCCGGCTTCGACACCGGCGCCCTGCATCGCGAGACGGACCTTCTCGACGAAGTCCGCCTGGTGGAACTGCTTCGCACTGACGTTGACCGCGATCTTCAGGTGACGCATCGACGGACGCCTGGACCAGACGGCGAGTTGCGTGCATGCCTCTTCCACCGCCCACTGGCCGAGCAGCAGGATCAGCCCGATGTCCTCCGCCAGCGGGATGAACTCGCCCGGCATGACGAGTCCGCGACGCGGATGGCGCCAACGCATCAGGGCCTCGGCCCCTTCGACGATGCCGGCGCTGTCGATCTGCGGTTGGTAGTGAAGTTCGAACTGGCGGGCGCTCCACGCACCGTTCAGGTCCTTCTCCAGCATCGAACGCGCATTGATGGCCCTCTCCATCTCGGGGTCGAAGAAGCGCACCGCGTTGCGCCCGGACTCCTTCGACTTGTACATCGCGAGGTCGGCCTGCTTGATCAGATCCTCCGAGGCGATGCCGTCGCCGCGGAACAAGGTCA
>CAXTPX010000259.1:0-5213 GCA_964246005.1 uncultured Burkholderiaceae bacterium
GAAGCGCAGCAGCGCCGCCTTGCGGATCGCCGCCTCGCTCGATAGCCCTTCGTCACGTTCGGCGACAATGGCGAAATCGACCATCATGATGCCGTTCTTCTTCACGATGCCGATCAGCAGGATCACGCCGATCAGCGCGATGATCGAGAACTCGGTGCCGGTCGCGAGCAGCGCGAGCAAGGCGCCGACGCCGGCCGACGGCAGCGTCGAGAGGATCGTCACGGGATGCACGAGGCTCTCGTACAGGATGCCGAGCACGATGAAGATCGTCAGCAGCGCGGTCGCGATCAGGACCGGCTCGTTGCTGAGCGAATCCTGGAACGCCTTGGCCGTACCCTGGAAGCCGCCGTGGATCGTGCCCGGGACACCGATGCGTGCCATCGTGGCATCGATGGCGTTCGTGGCGCTCGACAGCGACGCGCCCGGCGGCAGGTTGAACGTGATCGTCGACGCGACGAACTGGCCCTGGTGGCTGACGCGCAGCGCGGTATTGGTCGTCTCGTAGCGCGCGAAGCTCGACAGCGGCACCGAGCCGCTGGCGGTCGCGATGTAGACGTCCTTCAGCGTGTCGGGGCTCTGCCAGTACTGCGGGGCCGCCTCCATCACGACCTTGTACTGGTTCTGCGCGTTGTAGATCGTCGAGACCTGGCGCTGGCCGAAGAGGTCGTTCAACGTCGTGTCGATCGCGACCGCGGTCACGCCGAGCCGCGACGCCGCATCGCGGTCGATGATCAGCGACGTCTGCAGTCCCTTGTCCTGCGTGTCGGTGTTGACGTCCTCGAGCTCGGGCACGTCCTGCAGCGCCTGGCGGATCTTCGGCTCCCACGTGCGCAGCTCGTTGAGGTCGTCGGCCTGCAGCGTGTACTGGTACTGCGCGTTGCCCGCGCGCCCGCCGACGCGCACGTCCTGCGCGGCCTGGAAGTACAGGCTCGCGCCCGGCTCGCGCGCGGTCTTCACGCGCAGGCGCGCGATGACCTGGTCGATCGTCTCCTTGCGTTCGGACAGCGGCTTCAGCGACACGAACATGTTGCCCGAGTTGCGCTGGCCACCGCCGGTGAACGCGACCACGCTGACGACGGCCGGGTCGTCGGTCACGACCTTCGCGAAGCGGTCGATCTTGGCCTTCATCGCCTGGAACGAGATCGCCTGGTCGGCGACGACGGCACCACCCATCAACCCCGTGTCCTGCTGCGGGAAGAAGCCCTTCGGCACGATGGCGTAGAGATAGACGTTGAGCCCGATCGTCGCGATCAGGATCACGATCATCAGCGGCGCGACCTTGAGCGCCCAGTTGAGCGAGCGGCTGTAGCCGCGCGTGGCCGCGTCGATCACGCGCGCGCTGGTTCGCGTGATCCGCTGCATCACGTGACGGTCGAAGCCGCCGGTCACGCGCCGCCAGGCGCTCCGCCGCGGCGCCGTGGCGACCCGATCGCGCGGCTCGAGCGACGGATCCCCTTGGTCCTTCGGCTTCAACAGGTACGCGCACATCATCGGCGTGGTCGTCAGCGACACCAGCAGCGACACCAGGATCGAGATCGACAGCGTCACCGCGAACTCGCGGAACAGGCGCCCGACGATGCCGCCCATCAGCAGGATCGGGATGAACACCGCGATCAGCGAGATGCTCATCGACAGCACCGTGAAGCCGACCTCCATCGCGCCGCGAAGCGCCGCGTCGTACGGCTTCATGCCGTCCTCGATGTGGCGCGACGTGTTCTCGAGCACGACGATCGCATCGTCGACGACGAAGCCGGTCGCGATCGTCAGCGCCATCAACGAGAAGATGTTGAGCGAGTACCCGAGGAGATACATCGCGCCGAACGTGCCGATCAGCGAGACCGGCACCGCGACCGACGGGATCAGCGCCGCACGTGCGCTGCCGAGGAAGAGGAACACGACCAGGATCACGAGCGCGACCGACAGCAGCAGCGTGATCTCGGTGTCGCGCAGCGACGCGCGGATCGACGGCGTGCGATCGAGCAGCAGGTTGAGGTCGATCGCCGCGGGGATCGACGCGCGGAACTGCGGCAGCAACGCCTTCACGCGCTCGACCGTCTCGATGATGTTCGCGTTCGGCTGCCGCGAGATGATCAGCAGCACCGCGGGCTTGCCGTTCGCGAGACCGGCGTTGCGCACGTCCTGGTTCGAGTCGATCACGTTCGCGATGTCGCCGAGGCGTACCGCCGCGCCGTCTTGATACTGCACGATCAGCGGCTTGTATTCCTTCGCGGTCTTGGCCTGGTCATTCGAGTAGATCTGCCACGCGTTCTGGCCGTCGTCGAGCACGCCCTTCGGCCGGTTGGCGTTGGTCGACGCGATCGCGTTGCGCACGGACTCCAGTGCGATGCCCGCGTTGTTGAGCTGTGATGGATTGAGTTCGACGCGCACCGCCGGTCGCGCGCCGCCGCTGACGTTCGCGTTGCCGACCCCTTCGACCTGCGCGATCTTCTGCGACAGGATCGTGTCGGCGACGTCGAAGATCTGGCTCGTCGTCATCGTGTCCGACGTCATCGACAGGATCATGATCGGCGCGTCGGCCGGATTGACCTTGCGATACGTCGGGTTGTTCGGCAGACCCGTCGGCAGCAGGTTGCGGGCCGCGTTGATCGCCGCCTGCACGTCGCGCGCCGCGCCGTCGATGCTGCGGTTGAGGTCGAACTGCAGCGTGATGTTGGCCGAACTCAATGAGCTGTTCGACGTCATCTCCGTCACGCCGGCGATGCGGCCGAGCGCGCGTTCGAGCGGCGTCGCGACGGTGGCCGCCATCGTCTCGGGGCTCGCCCCCGGCAGGCTCGCGCTGACGTTGATCGTCGGGAAGTCGACCTGCGGCAGCGGCGACACCGGCAGCAGAGAGAACGACAGCATCCCCGCGAGCGCGATGCCGATCGTCAGCAGCGTCGTCGCGACCGGCCGCTCGATGAAGAGGCGTGACGGGTTCATCGGATCGTCACAGCGCCGCGCTGCCCACGACCGGTGGGTCGCCGACGGGATGGCTCGGGTGCACGAGCACCTCGCGATCGTTCTCGTCGCCGGCATACCCATGACGCTCGCGCCAGCGCCGGAAGCGCCGTGCCGTGCCGTCGAACGCGAGATAGATCACCGGCGTCGTGAACAGCGTCAGCACCTGCGACACCAGCAGGCCGCCGACCATCGCGATGCCGAGCGGCTTCCGCAGCTCCGACCCCACCCCGCCGCCGACCATCAGCGGCAGCGCGCCGAGCAGCGCGGCGAGCGTCGTCATCAGGATCGGTCGGAAGCGCAGCAGCGCCGCCTGATGGATCGCGTCGCGGGGCGGCATGCCCTGCTCGCGCTCGGCGTCGAGCGCGAAGTCGATCATCATGATCGCGTTCTTCTTGACGATGCCGATCAGCAGGACGATGCCGATGATCGCGATGATGCCGAGGTCCTGGCCCGCGATCATCAGCGACAGCAGCGCGCCGACGCCGGCCGACGGCAGCGTCGACAGGATCGTGATCGGATGGATGTAGCTCTCGTAGAGCACGCCGAGCACGATGTACATCGTGACGATGGCCGCGAGGATCAGCAGCAGCGTGTTGTCGAGCGACGCCTGGAACGCGAGTGCCGCCCCCTGGAAGTTGATCGCGATGCTCTGCGGCACGCCGAGGTCCGCCTGCGCCGCGCGGACCGCCTTGACCGCCTCGCCGAGCGACGTGCCCGGCGCGAGGTTGAACGAGATCGTGGCCGACGGGAACTGGCCGATGTGGTTGATGACGAGCGACGTCGGCTTCTCGACGACGGTCGCGATCGACGACAGCCGCACCTGCGACGTCGTCGAGCCGGCCGGCCCGGTCGACTGCGCCGCGGTCACCGCGCGTGCGGCCGACTGCCCCTGCGTGTTCTGGCCGACCGCGGACGCGACGCCCGACGCCGACACGTAGATGCTGTCGAGCGCACTCGGGCCGAGGACGAATTCGGGCTTGTTCTCGAGCACGACGCGGTATTGGCTCGACTGCGTGAAGATGGTCGAGATCTGCCGCTGGCCGAACGCGTTGTAGAGCGCGTTGTCGATCGCCGCCGGCGTGATGCCGAGGCGCGCGGCCGCATCGCGATCGATCTCGATGAACGCCTGCAGCCCCTTGTCCTGCAGGTCGCTCGCGACGTCGGCGAAGCCGGCCACGTGCGACAACCGGTCGGTGATCTTCGGCACCCACTGCGCGAGCTCGTCGCCGTTCGCGTCCTCGACGCTGAACTGATACTGCGTGCGCGACACGCGCGTCTCGATCGTCAGGTCCTGCACCGGCTGCATGTACATGCCGATGCCGACCACCTGATCGAGCTTGCCCTCCAGCCGGCGGATCACGTCGGTCGCGTGGATGTCGCGCTTGCCGTCCCCCGAGCCGAACGGCTTCAGGTTGATCAGCATGCGGCCGCTGTTCAACGTCGTGTTGGTGCCGTCGACGCCGATGAACGACGACAGGCTCTCGACGGCCGGATCCTGCAGCACGATCCTGGCCATCTCCTGTTGACGCTGGGCCATCGCATCGAACGAGATCGACTGCTGCGCCTCGGTGATGCCCTGGATCGACCCCGTGTCCTGGATCGGGAAGAAGCCTTTCGGGATCAGGATGTAGAGCAGCACGGTCAGTGCGAGCGTCGCGACCGCGATGATCAGCGTGATCGGCTGATGGTCGAGCACCCACTCGAGCGCGCGGCCGTAGCGTGCGATCACGCTGTCGAAGAGCGCGTTGGTCTTCCGCGCCCAGCGCGGCTCGCGCTCCGGCGGCGTGTGCTTCAGGAGGCGCGCGCACATCATCGGCGTCAGCGTCAGCGACACGACGGCCGAGATCAGGATCGCGACGGCCAGCGTGATCGCGAACTCGCGGAACAGGCGGCCGACCACGTCGCCCATGAACAGCAGCGGGATCAGCACCGCGATCAGCGAGAACGTCAGCGAGATGATCGTGAAGCCGATCTGCTCGGCGCCCTTCAGTGCGGCCTCGAACGGCTTCATCCCCATCTCGATGAAGCGGGAGATGTTCTCGATCATCACGATCGCATCGTCGACGACGAAGCCGGTCGCGATCGTCAGGGCCATCAGCGTCAGGTTGTTGATCGAGAAGCCGGCGAGGTACATCACGCCGAACGTGCCGACGAGCGACAGCGGCACCGCGACCGACGGGATGATGGTCGCCGGCACGTTGCGCAGGAACACGAAGATCACCATCACGACCAGCACGATCGCGAGGATCAGC
>CAXTPX010000260.1:0-5210 GCA_964246005.1 uncultured Burkholderiaceae bacterium
GGTCGGTGGCGCGCGGCAGGTAGTCGCGGTAGGCGTCTCTACAACGCGATGCGATCCGGACGTCCGCGTCGCGGTCGCCCGCGCACCGCATCGACCCGCTGGTGAGGCCCGGGTCGAGCAGCGGCACGATCAGGATCTGGCCGGCCAGCGGCGGACCACCGCGGTCGCGCGCCATCAGCACCGCGACGGCGGCGAGATTGCCGCCCGCTTCGATACCGGCGACCATCAGCGCCCTGCCGCTCCAGCCATAGCGACGCGGATGCGCAGCGCAATCCACGATGGCGGCGTACGCGTCCTCGGCTGCGGCAGGAAAGGCCTGCTCCGGCGCCTGCGCGTAGCTCGGCGCGAGTACCGCTGCATCGATGTGCAGCGCCAGCTCGCGCATGCAGCCATCGCTCGCCTCGACGCTGCCGGAGACGAAGCCGCCGGCGTGGAAGAACACCAGCAACGTGTCGACGACTGCCGCGCCCTTCCGCATCGCGCCGTCGGGAGCGGCCGGGCGCGGAGCGCGATAGAGGCGCGCCTCCAGCGAGCCGGCCGGACCCGCGATCGTCAGGACGCGGACATCGACCGCGTGTCGCGGGTCCGCCGCTTCCGAACCGCCACCGGCCCGCTTCACGATCACGCCTTCTTGCGCGGCGCTGCAGGCACTGCGGGCGCCACGGGCGCGACCGGTTCGGGTGCCACCGGCGACTCGTGCACTTTCGGGCCCTCGTCCAGGACCGCGACGTCGGCACTGCAGGTCAGGCGCTTCCCGCCGGCCGTCGCCAGCGCTTCGAAGCCCTGGCACTCGGCGACCAGGATCCGGGCGGCGGGTACGTGCAGGTCGGATGCGATGCCGCGCGCGAGGGCCAGCGACATCAGCGCGATCGCGCCGAGCAACGCCAGCGTGTTGTAGGTCTTGATAGGCGTGGTCATTTCTTGGAAGCCTTGTTGCATTGCAAGGTCCGGACTATATTGATGTCCTGCACCGGTTTAAACCGGCGCCGAACGAAATGACTGTTCAGGATTCTGAACAATGAACAAGTTGCAGGCGATGGAGGTGTTCGTCCGGGTGGTCGATACCGGCGGTTTCACGCGTGCGTCCGAAAGTCTCGGGATGCCGAAAGCGACGGTCACGACGTCGATCCGCGACCTCGAACAGCTGCTCAAGGTGAAGCTGCTCAACCGTACGACGCGGCGCGTCGCGGTCACCACCGACGGCGCGGCGTACTACGAACGCTGCGTCGCGATCCTCGACCAGGTGCGCGACGCCGAGGAATCGTTGTCGTGCGATCACGCGTCGGTCAGCGGCCGCCTGCGGGTCGACGTTCCGACGATCTTTGCGCGGACCAACCTGATTCCGGTGATGCACGAGTTCCAGGCGCGCTTCCCCGCGATCCAGCTCGAACTCGGCTGCACCGACCGGCCGGTCGATCTGGTCGAGCAGGGAGTCGACTGCGCGATCCGCGGCGGCGCGCTCGTCGACCAGAACCTGATCGCACGCCGCGTCGGCGCGCTCCACTTCATCACCTGCGCGACGCCGGGGTACTTCGCGCGACACGGACGACCGACGCATCCGCGCGAACTCGTCGACCACGTGTGCCTGAACTACTTCTCGACGACGACCGGACGCACGTTCCCGTGGGACTTCGCGAAGGACGGCGAGTCGCTGAAGCTCGAGCTGCCGGGTCCGCTGTCGGTGAACGACTCGAGCGTGCACTTCGACGCCTGCATGGCCGGGCTCGGCATCGCATTGATGTCGACGAGCACGGTGCGGGCGGAGATCGAGAGCGGCGCGCTCGAGATCGTGCTCGGCAACTGGCTGTCGGAGCCGTTGCCGATCCACATCGTCTATCCGTTGAATCGCAACCTGTCGAACAAGGTTCGCGTGTTCGTCGAGTGGATCGCGGAGCTGTTCGCGAACGACGAGCGGCTGACCCTGCATTCGCCGTTGCCGATGCCGCTGGATCCCATCGCGGAGCCGATGACGAGCGCCTGACCGACCCGTGCCCCGGTCGATCGAGACCGCAGGCGCCTGACTTACAATGCCGCTCCCCCGACATCGTCAGACGAATCCCCGAGTCGAAGCCTGGCGATGGACCTCAAGGAAACCGACATCCTCGGCGATCGCATCGACGATCACTGGTACTACAGCGCCAAGGCGCGCGCGATGGAACGGTTCCTCGACGGACGTCCGGTCGGCACCATCCTCGACGTCGGCGCGGGATCGGGGTTCTTCTCGAAGTACCTGCTCGACCATTCGTCGGCACGCGAGGCCTGCTGCGTCGATACCAGCTATCCGGCGGACGTCGACGAACGCCGTGCCGGCAAGCCGATCCGCTATCGGCGCTCGATCGGATCGATCGATGCGGACACCATCCTCCTCATGGATGTCCTCGAGCACGTCGACGACGATGTCGGGCTGCTCCGCGAGTATGTCGACAAGGTTCCGTCGGGGAGCCACTTCCTGATCACGGTACCGGCCTTCCAGTTCATGTGGAGCGATCACGACGTGTTCCTCGAGCACAAGCGTCGCTACACGCTGGAACACATCGAAGGAACCGTCCGCGGCGCCGAACTCGAGCTGGTCCGCTCGGCGTACTACTTCGGCGCGATCTTTCCGATCGCCGCAGCCTTGCGACTAGCCTCGTCCGGCGGCGAAGCACGGCCGCGCTCGCAACTGAAGCTGCACAGTCCGTTCGTCAACGGCCTGCTCAAAGTCGCGTGCGCCGTCGAACGTCCGTTCATGCGAATCAATCGAGTGGGCGGCCTCTCGGCCTTCAGCCTCGCTCGCAAGCGATAGTCGGGCGAGACAGGTCGTTCGGGTACGCTTCATCTTCCCGACTCGACGCCGCAGCGTCCGCCGATCTTCAAATGCGCTCCCTCACGCCGATCGTCCGAGCTCTCTTCCTGTGCGCAGCGGCGCTGTCCACCGCGCGAGCCGATACGGTCGTCGTCACCGCCGACCGGATGCTCGATGTCGCATCGGGTCGCCTCGTCGACCGACCGCAGATCACGATCGTCGACGGCCGCATCGCCGCGGTCGGCCGGCAAGGCGACGCGCTGCCGACGACCATGCCGGCGGACACGCGCCGCGTCGACCTGCCCGGCGTCACGCTGCTGCCCGGCCTGATCGACATGCATGTCCACCTGACGAGCGATCCTCGCTATGGCGGCTATCGCGGGCTCGAGTTCACCGACAACTTCTGGACCGTGGTCGGCGTGGCCAACGCGAAGAAGACGCTCGAGGCGGGCTTCACGACCGTGCGCAACCTCGGCACGCGCAACTACAACGACGTCGCGATCAAGCAGGCGATCGAGGAAGGCCAGGTCACGGGTCCGCGCATCGTCCCGGCGACCGCGGCGATGGGCGCGACCGGCGGGCACTTCGACGACACCGGCTATCCGCCGTCGTTCAACCGGACCGGTCCGGCCGTCGCCGACGGCCCCGAGGCGATCCGCACGACCGTCCGCCGCCTGCACAAGTACGGCGCCGAGGTGATCAAGTTCGCAGCCACCGGCGGCGTGCTGTCGAAGACCGACTCGGTCGACGGCGCGCAGTACAGCCTCGAGGAGATGAAGGCGATCGTCGACGAGGCGCACCGGCTCGACATGAAGGTCGCCGTCCATGCGCATGGACCGACCGGCATCAAGGACGCGATCCGCGCCGGCGCCGACACGATCGAGCACGCGAGCCTCGCCGACGACGACGCGTTCGCGCTCGCGAAGCAGCACGGCACGTGGTTCTCGATGGATATCTACAACGACGACTACATCCTCGCCGAAGGCGAGAAGAACGGCCTCTTCAAGGAATCGCTGGAGAAGGAGCGGGCGATCGGCCTGAAGCAGCGCCAGACCTTCCGGGCCGCCGTGAAGGCCGGTGTGAAGATGATCTTCGGCACCGACGGCGGCGTCTATCCGAACGGCGACAACGCGAAGCAGTTCCAGACGATGGTCACGTGGGGCATGACGTCGCTGCAGGCGATCCAGGCCGCGACCGTCAACGCGGCCGAGGCGCTCGGCCGCAGCAAGGACGTCGGCACCGTGACGGTCGGTCGGTACGGCGACCTGGTCGGCGTGGCCGGCGATCCGCTCGCCGATGTCCGCCTGCTCGAGAAACCCGCGTTCGTGATGAAGGGCGGCGACGTGGTCAAGGCGCCCCTTCCTCGCTGACTCGACAGGACCACTCCATGCCGCGCTTTCGCATCGCCACGTCGTTGATCGCCCTGCTCTGTTCGAGCGCAGTGCTCGCCGCGGAGCCTGCACGACCCGACGTCGATCCCGCCGTACTCGCGCGCATCCGCGACGCCGCGATGTCGAGCGACTGGGCCTGGCAACGCCTCGCCGATCTCGCAGACACGATCGGTCCCCGGCTGTCGGGTTCGCCCGGCGCCGAAGCGGCCGTGGCGCAAGTGGCAGCGGCACTCTCGTCGGCCGGCCTGCAGGTGCGCCTGCAGCCGGTCCGCGTGCCGCACTGGGTCCGCGGCGAGGAACGCGGCGAGCTGGTCGATTATGCGGGCCGTCCGCAAGGCGTCACGCAACGGGTCGTGCTGACGGCGCTGGGCGGCTCGGGCGCGACGCCGGCTGCCGGCCTGACCGCGCCGGTGCTCGTGCTGCACAGCTTCGCGGAGATCGACGCGCACGCGGCCGAGGTCAGGGGTCGCATCGTGCTGTTGAGCGTCCCGTTCGACCAGCAGCTCGCCGACAACGGCTATGCGGGCGAGGCGTACGGACAGGGCGGCGAGCCGCGCTTTCGCGGACCGGCCGTGCTCGCGAAGCTCGGTGCCGCGGCGACGCTGGTGCGCTCGGTCGGCGGCGCGAACTACCGGATCACGCACACCGGTGCGACGGTCTGGCCCGAAGGCACCCCGCCCGCGCCGGCGGCCGCCGTCACCGTCGAGGACGCGTTGCTGATCGAGCGGCTGGCCGCGCGCGGTCCGGTCACGATGAAACTGACGCTGACGCCGCGGACGTTGCCCGACGCGGACAGCGCCAACGTCATCGCGGACCTGCCGGGTCGCGAGAAGCCCGACGAGCAGCGTGTAGAGGGTGCTCGCCAGCGGCACCGAGGCATGCCGGAGGGCAGCGAGCCCCAGGGCAATGACCAGGACGAGGCCCAGGAGGGCAGCGATGGGATAGCGGAGTCTCATGGCGGTGTCCTGGCGGCGGCGGGAGCGACCGGGCTGAGCCTGATCCGGATCGGCGGTGGCCGGGTGTCGCGGAGATCA
>CAXTPX010000261.1:0-5181 GCA_964246005.1 uncultured Burkholderiaceae bacterium
GAGCAGCGCCCGTTGGGGGCAGACACCGTTCGCCCCCTGCCGCCGGTCGTGCCATCGGCTGCGTCCACGAACGCGCCGATCAAGAGCGGCCCGATCGGCGTCAAGCGACCCTACTCGGACGCGACGCTGGCGGAGCTGTCGCGGCCCGACGGCGATGCGACGGCCGCGTCGGTGACGGCTGCGCCCGCGGCTTCGCCAACGGTAGCGCCAACCGCCGCGCCCACGTCGCCACCACCCGCCGGGCTCGCGTGGTCGTGGCCGGCGGCCGGCAAGCCGGGCAATGCATTCGGGGACGGGAAGACGAAGGGCATCGACATCGCCGGAAAGCCGGGCGATGCCGTCCTCGCGGCGGCCGACGGCAAGGTGACGTTCTCGGGCGCGGGAGTGCGCGGCTACGGCAATTTCGTGATCATCCGGCACTCGCCCGAACTGCTGTCGGTGTACGCACACAACCGCGTCAACCTGGTCAAGGAAGGCGCGATCGTGACGAAGGGCCAGAAGATCGCGGAGATGGGCAACAGCGATACCGATGCCGTCAAGCTGCACTTCGAGATCCGCAACGACAGCAAGCCGGTCGATCCTTTGAAGTACCTGCCGGAGCGCTGATGCTTCGCTGCGCCAGGGCTGGCGAGATCGACGCGTTCATCGCGACATGACACCGGTTCTCGTGTTCGATATCGAGACCGTACCGGACACTGCCGGGTTGCGCCGGCTCAATCGATGGGAGGGGCTCGCTGATGCGGAAGTCGCGGAGCGGGCGCTGGCCGAGCGCGAGGCGGCGACCGGTCGCTCGTTCATGCCGCACTACCTGCAGCGCGTCGTCGCGATCTCGTGCGTGTTTCGCGACGACGACGGACTGCGCGTACGGTCGCTCGGGGAAGTGGACGACGGCGAATGCAAGCTCATCACCGACTTTTTCAGGACGGTCGAGCGCTACACGCCGCAACTGGTGTCCTGGAACGGCGGCGGCTTCGACCTGCCGGTCCTGAATTACCGCGGGCTGGTGCACGGCGTCGCCGCCGCGCGCTACTGGGACCAGGGCGACGACGAGCGCGACTTCAGGTTCAACAACTACATCGGTCGGTATCACACGCGACATCTCGACCTGATGGACGTCCTCGCGATGTACCAGCCGCGCGCCGCCGCGCCGCTGGACGCCCTCGCGAAGCTGTGTGGTTTCCCCGGCAAGCTCGGCATGGACGGCAGTCAGGTCTGGCAGGCATTCCTCGACGGCAAGGTGGACGAGATCCGCAGCTACTGCGAGACCGACGTGATGAACACGTGGATGATGTATTGCCGCTTCCAGGTGATGCGCGGCGTGCAGACCACGGCCGCGTTCGAGGCCGAGGTCGCACTCGCGAAGGCGCTGCTCTCGTCGCTGCCCGGCCAGCACTGGCGCGAGTATCTGGCCGCCTGGAAGGGTGTCGCCGCTTGAACCGGGCGAGGCACCGCTCGGCGAAGCCGCTGGTGGCCGATCCGTTCGCGAGCGACGCGCCGACGATCCGCATCGAGTCGCTCGACCAGGAAGGCCGTGGCATCGGACATGCCGACGGCAAGGTGATCTTCGTCGACGGCGCGCTGGCCGGGGAGCACGTCTCCTACGCGAGCCGGCGAAAGAAGGCCAGCTACGAAGTCGCCGACGTCGGGCGCATCCTCGAAGCGAGTGCCGCGCGCGTGGTGCCGCGCTGTCCGCATTTCGGCGTCTGCGGCGGCTGCTCGATGCAGCACCTCGACAGCGCGACGCAGGTCGCCGTCAAGCAGCGCATCCTCGAAGACAACCTGTGGCACATCGGCAAGGTCCGCGCGGAACGGATGCTGCCGCCGATCCACGGACCGTCGTGGGCCTATCGGCATCGGGCGCGGCTGTCGGTCCGCCTCGTCGAGAAGAAGGGCGGCGTGCTGGTCGGCTTCCACGAGAAGCGCAGCAGCTTCGTCGCCGACATGCGCGAGTGCCACGTGATCCCGCGTCGGGTGTCGGACCTGCTGGTCCCGCTGCGGACGCTGATCGCGTCGCTGTCGATCGCGCGGCGTCTCCCGCAGGTCGAGCTCGCGATCGATGAAGGTGTCGGGGGAAGCCCAACCGCCGGTGCTGCGGCGATCGTGCTCGTGTTGCGCATCCTCGAGCCGCTGCTGCCGTCCGACACCGACGCGCTGCGGGCGTTCGCGGCTCGCCACGACATCGTGTTATGGCTGCAGCCGAAGGGCCCCGACACCGTTCAGCCGATGGAGCCCGATTCGATCGACGAACTCAGCTATGCGCTGCCCGAGTTCGACGTCCGGATCTTCTTCCGGCCCACCGACTTCACGCAGGTGAATGCCGCCATCAATCGGGTGCTGGTGGGTCGGGCGCTGCGCTTGCTCGACGCGCAGCCGGGCGATCGCATCGCCGACCTGTTCTGCGGGCTCGGCAACTTCTCGCTCGCGATCGCCCGTCGGGCGCAGTCGGTGGTCGGCATCGAAGGCAGCGCCGCGATGACGCAGCGCGCCGCTGTCAACGCAGCGCGCAACGGCCTCGCCGGCTCGACGTCGTTCGAGGTCGCCGACCTGTTCGAGGTCGAGGCCCCGTTCTTCGAACGGCTCGGACACTTTGACCGGATGTTGATCGATCCGCCACGGGAGGGTGCGCTGGCGGTCGTGAACGCGCTCGCCGCGCGCGGCGAAGCGGCGCCGCGGCGAATTGTCTATGTGTCGTGCAACCCGGCGACGCTGGCACGCGACGCGGCCGTCCTGATCCACGAGGGCCGTTACGTCCTGCGCCAGGCCGGCATCGTCAACATGTTCCCCCAGACCTCCCACGTCGAATCGATCGGCGTGTTCGACCGCGGGTGAGCGTGCCGGCCGCAGGCGAAAAAAAGCCCGCCGGTGAGGCGGGCTTCGATCGTCACGCAGCCGCGATCAGTCGCGATTGCCGCCGAAGATACCGAGGATCGCGAGCAGGTTGCTGAAGACGTTGTAGATGTCCAGGTAGATCGCAAGCGTCGCCGACACGTAGTTCGTTTCGCCGCCGTTGATGACCCGCTGCACGTCGTACAGCATGAAGGCCGAGAAGATGCCGATCGCCAGCACGGAGATCGTCAGCATCAATGCAGGCAACTGCAGGAAGATGTTCGCGAGTGCAGCGACCAGGATGATCACCGCACCGACCATCAACCACTTGCCCAGCCCGGAAAAGTCGCGCTTGCTGACGGTCGCGACCGTCGCCATCACGCCGAAGATCGCCGCCGTACCGCCGAACGCGATCGTGATCAGCGACACCCCGTTCGAGAAGCCGAGCACGTAAGCCAACAGCCGGGACAGCATCACGCCCATGAAGAACGTGAAAACCAGCAGAAGCGCGACGCCGATCCCGCTGTCGCGATACTTCTGGATGGCGAACATCAGCCCGAACGCACCCACCAGGAAGACGATGGCCGTCATGCCCGGTCGCGCACCCATCGTGCCGGCGACGTTGAACGCGATACCGGCCCAGGCACCCAGCACCGTCGGAATCATCGACAGCGCCAACAGCCAGTACGTGTTGCGCAGCACACGATTGCGCGTCAGCAACGAGCCCGTCGCCCCGGCACCCAGGCCATAGGGATTGGCAGACTGCAGGTTTCTGTTCAGATCGTTGTCCATCGATGCTCCTTGATTCGACTCGTTCAGACCGGTAGATCGCGACGCGGCAACCGAATGCAAGCAGGCGCGCGAGCCAATTTCATCTTACTGCACTGAGAGCGGCATACTTGTGAAAAGTTGCAGGCTACGTCCATCGACGTTGCAACCGGATGTGGCAACGACGTATCCGGGCTTGGCAGAGGTGGCGTGTTAACATTTAGGGTTGACAAAACCAATTATATTGACACAGGAAGATTCCATGGCAAGCGAGCGTACCCTCTCGATCATCAAGCCGGATGCAGTCGCGAAGAATGTCGTCGGCAAGATCCTCACCCGCTTCGAAGATGCCGGCCTTGCGATCGTCGCATGCCGGATGACGCGCCTGTCGCGCGCCGAAGCCGAAGGGTTCTATGCCGTGCACAGCGCGCGTCCCTTTTTCAAGGATCTCGTCGGTTTCATGATCTCCGGGCCGGTGGTCGTCCAGGTACTCGAAGGCGACGGTGCGATCCAGAAGAATCGCGACCTGATGGGCGCCACCGATCCGAAGAAGGCCGATGCCGGGACCATTCGTGCCGACTTCGCCGACAGCATCGACGCCAATGCGGTGCACGGCAGCGACGCACCGGAAACCGCGGCGACCGAGATCGCGTACTTCTTCCCGGCCCTGAATATTTACGCTCGCTGAAAGCGAGCCGCGCAGCGATCCCGCCTTCATGAACGCCCGCACCAATCTTCTCGACTTCGACGCCGACGCGATGGCGTCGTGGTGCGTTGCGAATGGTGAGAAGCCGTTCCGCGGCACGCAGTTGCTGCACTGGATCCATCGCGCGGGCGTCGCGGACTTCGATGCGATGACAACGCTGGCGCGCGGCCTTCGGGACAAGCTTCGGGCGACGGCCGAGGTGCGCGAGTTGTCCATCCTCAGCGACCACACGTCGACGGACGGGACACGCAAGTGGCTGCTCGACGTGAACGCGGGCAACGCGGTGGAGACGGTGTTCATTCCGGAAACGAGCCGCGGGACCCTGTGCATTTCGACGCAGGCCGGATGCGCGGTCAATTGCCGCTTCTGCTCGACCGGCAAGCAGGGCTTCAATCGCAACCTCACCACCGGCGAGATCATCGGTCAGTTGTGGCTCGCCAATCGCAAGCTCGGCGCAGTCGCGGCGGGCGGCGACGCCAATGCGGAGCGCGTTATCAGCAACGTCGTGCTGATGGGCATGGGCGAGCCGCTGCTGAATTACCAGCCGACGCTGTCGGCGCTGCGGCTCATGCTCGACGACCACGCGTACGGGCTCTCGCGTCGGCGCGTGACGCTGTCCACGTCCGGCGTCGTGCCGATGATGGATCGCCTGCGGGACGATTGTCCCGTCGCGCTCGCCGTTTCGTTGCACGCGCCCAACGACACGCTGCGCGATGAGCTCGTTCCCATCAATCGCAAGTACCCGCTGCGCGAACTGCTCGCCGCCTGCGAGCGGTACCTCGAGCGCGCGCCGCGCGATTTCATCACGTTCGAATACGTGATGCTCGACGGCGTCAACGACAGCGACGCGCCCGCACGCGAACTCGTCGCGCTCGTCCGCG
>CAXTPX010000262.1:0-5180 GCA_964246005.1 uncultured Burkholderiaceae bacterium
CCACGGTCGATGGACGGGCCGCGGCCTACCGCTTCGACGGCGCATTCACCGACGTGGTCGCGGTGCCCGAACCGGCGACGGTCGCGCTGCTGCTCGCAGGGCTGGGCGCGGTCATCGTCGGGCGGCGCCGGTGACGCGTGTCCGTCAGCGCGCTACAGATCCGATCGCGCGCTTCGGCGCGGTCCGCAGGTGCGTCGAGTACAGCGTCAGGCCGACGAACGCGAGGCCGCCGACGAGGTTGCCGATGACCGTGGGGACCTCGTTCCAGATGAAGTAGTCGGCGATGGAGAACTTGCCCCCGAGCATCAGCCCCGACGGGAACAGGAACATGTTGACGACCGAATGCTCGAAGCCCATGTAGAAGAACACCATGATCGGCATCCACATCGCGATCACCTTGCCCGACACGCTGCTCGACACCAGCGCCCCGACGACACCGGTCGACACCATCCAGTTGCACAGCACGCCGCGGATGAACAGCGTCAGCATGCCGGCCGCGCCGTGCGCCGCGTAGCCGACGGTGCGCGCCTCGCCGATGCCGCCGATGCGCGTGCCGACCGCATCCGGCGGGACGGTGAAGCCGAATGTGAAGATGATCGCCATGAACACCGAGACCGTCAGCGCGCCGGCGAAGTTGCCGAGGAACACCAGCCCCCAGTTGCGCAGCACGCCGCTCCAGGTGCAGCCCGGTCGCCGATCGATGACGGCGAGCGGGCACAGGGTGAACACGCCGGTCAGCAGATCGAAGCCGAGCAGGTACAGGATGCTGAACCCGACCGGGAAGAGCACCGCGCCGGCGAGCGGCTGCCCGGTCTGCACATTGATGGTGACCGCGAACGCCGCGGCGAGCGCCAGGATCGCACCGGCCATGTACGCGCGGATCACGGTGTCGCGGGTCGACATGAAGATCTTGGACTCGCCGGCGTCGACCATCTTGACGACGAACTCGGCGGGAGGAAGGTAGGCCATGCATTGCTCCTGGGGACATCGGCGGTCGTCGGGGCGGGCAGCCTGCGAGGAGCGGCAGACGACACGGATGTCAGTGAGTAAGCAATGCGTGTGCCATTGGCGCACGGCCTGTGTGCCGGCACGCGAGCAGCGGATGCGTCCACCCCGGACGTCGAGCGGCCTGGTCGTGCGGCAGCGAGCAAGGGGATCGCCCCGACGTCGGACGGGACTGCGGCGGCGATTGCGTTCTTCGTGAGCCGCCGCAGCGGCAACGCGCACCGTCAGGCGACGGACGCGTCCGCGCGATTTGCGATTCGCCGAAGGTCGGTGCACCCGACCTTTCGCGCGGACGAAGAGCGGCCGGACGATCCGTCCGACCGATGACCGGTGGAGCTCAGCTCACGGTCGCGCGATGCGGCAGCTTCCAGCCCGGTCGAACGAAGTGGCAGGTGTACCCGTGGGGGATGCGCTCGAGATAGTCCTGATGCTCGGGCTCCGCTTCCCAGAACGAACCGACCGGCACGACTTCGGTGACCACTCGCCCCGGCCAGAGACCCGACGCCTCGACGTCGGCGATGGTGTCCTTCGCGACGAGCGCCTGTTCGTCCGACGTCGTGAAGATCGCCGACCGATAGCTCGAGCCGCGATCGTTGCCCTGCCGGTCCTTCGTCGTCGGGTCGTGGATCTGGAAGAAGAACTCGAGCAGCGTGCGGAACGGGAGCACCGATGGATCGAACACGATCTCGATCGCCTCCGCATGGCCGTCGTGATTGCGGTAGGTCGCGTTCGCGACCTTGCCGCCCGTGTAGCCGACCCGCGTTCCCTTCACGCCCGGCATCTTGCGGATCAGGTCCTGCATGCCCCAGAAGCATCCACCTGCGAGTACTGCGCGTTCGTCGGCCATCGTTGGCTCCTGCTGTCGTTGAGGTTGCATGCTACCGCTGGCAGGGACGAGTTGCTTCGACGGAGACTGCATGTCGCGATCGTCGGGGCCGCGGTGGCGCGGACTCGTTCACGGGTTCGTCCTGCGACGCCGGAGCCGCACCTCGGCAATCGCGCACAAGAAATTGCAGCACGCGCGCGTCGTGTCCCGCTTTGACCGCCGGGCGAACTAAGGCAGGCTGATCCGGCCTTCCACCCTCTGTCGACCGGTCTCTGCGGGACCGACGCGACGACCCCGCGCATCACGGAATCGCGCCTCGCCGGCGTCCTTTTCCGCCCGAGACACCGACGACGATCGGTGCCATCCGACGTTCCACGAGGAGACCACCATGCGATTCGCCCTTTCCGGCGCGATGCGGCGACTGTGCGCCGCCACCGCCGCTGTCGCCATCACCACGATCCCGCTCGCCGCGGCCGCGCAGGTTCCGGCCGTCACCGGCCCGATCCCCGCCGTGCTGCCGCCCGGCACCGACCTCACCCACAACTATCCGCAGCTGTCGTCCGAGCCGAACGATCCCCTGTCGGCGCGCGGCTACGTCGAGGAAGAGTTCTTCATCCAGGGCAAGGCCACGCAGTACCAGACGCCGACGCTCGCCGACGGCGTCGTGCTGTCGACCGGCCACCCGTACAAGACGCGCCTGATCGTCCGGCGACCGGCCGACCCGCACCGGTTCAACGGCGTCGTGATCGTCGAGTGGGTCAATGTCACGTCGGGCTACAACCTCGACCTGCAGTGGCAGGTATCGCGCGACTACTTCACCCGCGAGGGCTACGCGTACGTCGGCGTGTCCGCGCAGCGCGTCGGCGTCCAGCAGGCGCCGTACGGTCTGACGGAATGGAGCCCGACCCGCTACGGCACGCTCGACGTGACCGACAACGGCGCGATCACCGACGACTTGCTGTCGTACGACATCTTCTCGCAGGCCGGGCGTGCGGTGAAGGCGAACACGTCGATCCTGTCGGGGCTGCGACCGAAGCTGGTGATCGCGATCGGCGCGTCGCAGTCGGCGAGCCGCCTCACGCCTTACTACAACTCGATCCATCCGCTGCATCGCGTGTACGACGGCTTCCTGCTGCACGTCGGCGGCGGACCGTTCCGCACCGACATCCCGACGAAGCTGCTGCGGGTCAACACGGAGCGCGAGATCGTGTCGGGCCAGGCGACGCTGCGGCAGGCCGACTCGAACACGTTCCGCGGCTGGGAGATCGCCGGCGCGTCGCACGTCGACTACTGGTACATGACGTATCGCCAGGAGCTGATCTCGCGCGACGGACTCAACCCGTTCAACTACCAGTGCGACAAGGAGCCGCTCAGTCACGTCAACAACAAGTACGTGCTGAACGCAGGGTACGAAGAACTCGTCGACTGGGTCGACCACGGCCGCCCGCCGGTGACCGCGCCGCCGATCCGCGTGACGTCGGTGACGCCGCTGGTGATCCCGCGCGACGCGAACGGCCTCGTCTACGGCGGCATCCGGTTGGCCGAAATCGACGTGCCGACCGCGACCAACGACGGCGCGAACGGCTCGTCGTCGTTCTGCATTCTCTACGGCTCGCACACGCCGTTCCCGCCGCAGAAGGTGCAGCAGCTCTACCCGAGCCACGAGCGCTACGTGCGGCAGGTCGCCGCGGTGACGGCCGACAACGTGCGCGACGGCTACGTGCTGTTGAAGGACGGGCTCGAGATCGTCAGGAAGGCCGAGGACTCGACGATCGGGACGCAGTGGCCGAACCCGGTGCCGTGAAGCCGGAGTGAGGGAAGACGAGCCGTGGCGGGTGCCCGCGGCTCGGCTCGTCTGCTGACGATCCGCGGGCTTGCCATCGGCCCTCGACATCGATCGCCGTCGACCCCGCTTCGCGGTCGTCGGCTGCCCCATCGGTGACCCGCCGCGTTGAAACTTCGCGCGCGTCGTCGCATGCTCCGTGGCATCGGGACGACCGGACGTCCCCGCACCGGAGACCCGCATGCCGCTCACCCCCACGCAACGCGCACAGTTCGACCGCGACGGCTTCACGTACGCCCGCGGCCTGTTCGCGCCCGACGAGGTCGCGTTGCTGACCGAGGCGATGGAACGGGACCCGGCCGTGCGCGCCAGCATCCTCGACCGCCGCGACGCTGAAGGGCGCTCGACGCGCATCGCGCTGTGGAACCGCGCGGGCGACAGCGTGTACGGCCTCGCCGCGCGCAGCCGCCGGCTGGTCGACGCAGCGACCGAGCTGCTCGGCGGGCCGGTCTATCACTACCAGTCGAAGCTGACCACGAAGGAACCCGCGGTGGGCGGCGCGTGGGAATGGCACCAGGACTACGGCTACTGGTACTACAACGGTTGCCTGCGGCCGGACCTGCTGTCGGTGATGATCGGCCTCGACCGCGCGACGCGCGCGAACGGCTGCCTGCAGATCGCGACCGGCTCGCACCGCCTCGGCCGCATCGACCACACGCCGCTGTCGCCGACGCAGAACGAGGTCGACCCGAAGCGCATGCCGTACATCCTCGAGCGCTGTCCGATCGAGTACTGCGAGCTTGCGCCGGGCGACGCGCTGATCTTCCACTGCAACGCGATCCATCGGTCCGACGCGAACACGTCGGACCGGCGTCGCTGGACGCTGTTGATCTGCTACAACCGGACCGACAACGACACGATCACGCGCACCGACGATCGCTACTACGTGCCGCTCGATGTGGTCGACGACGACGCGATGCGGCGGGCGGGGTTGCGGTTCGCGGGGTCGGGCGACGACGAGCACTTCACGAGTCGACCGTACGTGCCGGAGGTGCGGACGGTGGCGGGTCGCTGATCCGAGTGTTCACAGCGCGATCGGATCGTCCACCGACATCGCTTCGGCGAACGACGCGCTACAGGCCTTCGACGATGCGGATGTCCCGGACCGCGCCGTTCCCGAGCGCCCGCAACGCTTCCTGATACGGCTCGCTGTCGTGCGCGGCCACGGCAGCATCGACGCTGTCGAACTCGATCACGACGACCCGCTGCTCGAGGCCCGCCTCGAAGACGGCACCGGGCATGCCGCGTGCGAGAAAGCGCCCGCCGGCCGCCTGCAACGCGGGCCCGGCGAGCTTGCCGTAGGCAGCCATCGCATCGGGATCGCTGATCGATCGATAGGTCGAGACCCAGAGTGCTTTCGGCATGTGCGGTTCCTTCATCGGTTGATTCGACCGCTCAGTATCCGCCGACGACGAGCGCGCGTGCTCGCGGGCCGGCTCGCGGACGATGGTCCGCGTGTCGTCGGCCGACTGGCCGACGCGAGTGACCCGGCGCGTTCATCGGCCG
>CAXTPX010000263.1:0-5170 GCA_964246005.1 uncultured Burkholderiaceae bacterium
GAGGCAGGCAACGGTGCCGAAGTCCTGCGTTCCATCCGCGACGTGCCGTTCGACGTGTTGCTGCTCGACGTCTCGATGCCCGGCAAGAGCGGGCTCGACCTGATGCGGCAGATCCGCAAGGACCATCCGCGCCTGCCGATCCTGATCGTCAGTTCGCATCCCGAGGATCAGTACGCGCTGCGCGCCATCAAGGCCGGCGCGTCGGGTTACGTGACGAAGATGAGCGCGCCTGCCGATCTCGTGACCGCGGTGCGGACGGTGTCGAACGGGCGCAAGTTCATCACGCCGGCGCTGGCCGAGTTGCTGGCCGATCACGTCGAGCGACCCGACGAGGAGACGCCGCATGGGAGTCTCTCCGATCGCGAGTTCCAGACGCTGAAGATGATCGCCGCGGGACACTCGCTGACCGAGATCGCCGAGGTCCTCTGCATCTCGGTCAAGACGGTCAGCGTCTATCGCTCGCGCGTGATGGAGAAGATGCGGATGAAGAGCAACGTCGAGCTGACCCGCTACGTCGTCGAGCACGGGCTGACCGACGACGCCTGACGGCGGTCGTCCGTGGTGCCGCGCTACAGATAATCGAACAGCGTCTTGTTGCCGATCATCGCGAACGTCTTCTGCGCGGCCGACAGCGCGAGCTGCTGCTTCGCGAGTTCGGTGCTTGCCTTCGCATAGTCGGTGTCCTGCAGCGTCGACAATTGCGCCTGCCCGTCGGTATCCGTCGAGGCGGAACTCGAGGCGAGCGCGTCGAGCTCGTTCTGCCGAACCCCGACGGACGCCCGCACGGCGTTGATGTGGTCCATCGCGTTGTCGACGTTGGCGAGCGCACTGACGAGACCGGTCGAGACGCGCGCGACGCCGGCCTGACCGCCGCCGCCGCTCGTGGCCAGCAGGTTGGCCACGTTCTGCAGTGTCTGGAAGATGCTCTGCTTGCCGGCTGGTGCGAGCGTGAAGTGGTCGGTGTCGGCCGGGGTCCCGGAGATCGTGATCTGCGCGCCGTCGACCGTGATCGCGTTGCCGCTCGTATAGACATTGCCGGAAACGGCGGGCGCCGCGACCGGCTGGTTGGTGGTGGTATCGACGACCTGGTAGGTGGTCACGCCGCTGGCCACCGAGAACCGGACGTCGTAGCCGTGTCCGGTCAACGCGGACGGCGTCGCGACATGTCCCAGGTCGATCGTGCCGTTGCCGGTATTGGTGCCGGCCGCCGCGGTCGTGAAGACGCCGTTGCCGGCCGGGATCCGAACGAACAGGTCGGCGCCGTTCTCGGTGCTGACCAGTTGCCGCGATGCCGAAACCTGCAAGCTGCGATTGGCGTCGTCGCCTGCGTAGCCGATGCCGGCGCTCGTCTGCGTGAACGGTACGGTGTCGTTGTGGAAGCCCCCGAACAGGAAGTGTCCGTCGCCGTTCTTCGTGTTGGCCAGCGACACGAGTTCGTCGAGCCGGCTTTTCAGTTCGACGCCGAGGGCCGCGCGATCGCTGTCCCCGAGCGCGCCGTTGTTGGCCGAGACGATCGTGGTCCGCACGCTCTGCAGCAGGTCACCGACCTGCCCGAGGGTCGAGTCGGTCTGGCCGAGCAGCTGGCCCGACGCCTTCTGGTTCGAGATGTACTGGGTGTTGGTGGCGAGGTTGCTCGTGGTCCGCAGGATTTCGGACGCGGCGATCGGGTCGTCGGCCGCGGTGTTGACGCGATTGCCGGTCGCGAGCTCGGTCTGCGCATGCGACATATTGTTCTGCGCCTGATTGATGGCGGCGAGGCCACGATCGAACAGTGTGTTGGTGGCGATGCGCATGTGTGTCTTTCGAAGGGTATTGGCGCGATGTTCAGGCGAACAGCGCGAGGATGGACTGGAACATCACCTGCGCCGTCGCGATGCTCTTGCTGGCCGCCTGATAGGCCTGCTGGTACTTCTGAAGGTTGGCCGCCTCCTCGTCGAGGTTGACGCCCGACGCCGAGTCGCGGCTTTCCTGAGCCTGGGTCAGCAGGTGATCCTGCGCGGTCGACAAGGTGGTCGCTTCGTTGGCCTGGTTGCCGATCGTGCCGACAAGACCGTTGTACGTGTCCTGCGCGCTGCCGACGGTGGTGACCGTGTTGTGCTGGACGGCGGCCAGCAACAGCGCATTGCGGTTGTCGCCGACGCCGTTCGTGTTCGGTCCGATCGTGAAGACGTCCTGGTCGGCCGGCGTGCCGCTGAAGGTCAGGTTCCAGCCGTTGCGCGAGATCGTGGTCCCTTCCGTGTAGGCATTGTTCGCGGACAGCACGGCGTTGGTCGACGGATCGACGAGGTCGTACGTGGTCCCCGTGTTCGAGACGTTGAAGCGGACGTTGACCGGCGTACGCAGGTTGGCCGGCAGCGGCGACGCGGGGATCACGGCCAGCGAGGCGACGACCGCCGTGCCGCTGTTCGTGCTCGCACCCGACGAGGCGATCGGCGCGCCGGTCGCGATCTTCGTGGCGTCGGTCGTCGTCAGCCCGATGTCGCGCGCGCCGTTGCGGGTCGGCGCGATCGTGCAGCGATCACCCGCCGCGAGCGGTCCGGTGAGGGCGATCGTGATGCCGTCGACGGTCTGCGGCAGGCTCGTGTACTGGCGCGAGGTCTGGTCGGTCAGGTTCGTCAGCTTGTAGTTGGTGCCGTCGTAGTCGAGGCGATAGTCGCTGGTCGTCAGCTGCTTCGGGTCGGCGAACGTGACGTTGAGCCCGGATCCCGTGCTGTTGCCGCTGCGCGCGGTGACCACCGGGGAAGCGATGCTGAAGAGCGGACCGCCCGCATTGCCGCCGAGGTCCTGGCCGAGCGCGTTCTGGGCGTTGAGCGCCGAGCCGAGACCGATGGCGATCTGGCCGAGCGTGTTGGTCGCCTGACCGAGCACGGTGTCGCGGAACTTGAACAGCCCGCCGACCGTGCCGTCGGTCACCTGCGCCGTCGCCACGCGCTGGGTCTGTCCGTCGACGACGATGCCGAGTTGCTTCTTGCTGGCATCCTGGTCGTCGGGAATCGTGATGAGCCGGTTCGCCGTGCCGCCCACCACCAGCGGCTGGCCGTTGCCCGCGAAGAGATTGATCGAGCCGTCCGACTGCGGCAGCGCGGTCGCGCCGATCGCGCCGGCGATCTGCTGGACCAGCGCGTCGCGCTGATCGAGCAGGTCGTTGGGGACCTGACTGTTGGTCGGGTCGGTTCCGTTGGTGACGATGCTGAGGTTGAGCGTCGCGACCTGCTGGGTCAGCGCGTTGACGTTCGACACGGCGTCGTCGATCTGCCGGTTAACGTCGGCGCCCTGCGACTGCAGGCGACCGTTCAGGTCCGTGAAGCGCGTCGTCAGCGTGCGGCCGGTCGACAGCAGCGTCTGCCGCGACGCGACGTCGGCCGGGTTGTTGGCGACGTTCTGGACGGCCGCGAAGAAGGTGTCGGTGGCCGCCGACAGGTTCGACGACGAGTCGGTGAGATAGCCGTCGACGCTCGATACCTCGGTCGCATAGGCGCTCGCGCTCGCACTCGTCGCGGTGTTGTCGCGCAGCGACTGGTTCAGGAAGTCGCTGTAGACGCGACGCACGGTCGACACCGTGACGCCCTGCCCCACATAGCCGCCGCCGGTGTAGATGGCGGACGCCGGCGTCAGCATGGCCTCCTGACGCGAGAATCCGGGGGTGTTGACGTTGGCTATGTTGTGCCCGGTGGTGGCGAGGCCGACCTGCGCGGCGCGCAGGGCCGTCAAGCCGATTCCGATCAGATTGCTCATGGTTCTTTCCTCGCGCTGCACGATGCAGCGGCTCTTGGTGGTACAGCATGACTTTGGTATCGACAGCCCGCGTTCAAACTGGAACGGACCCCGGCAAACGCCCGACGCCTCACATCAGCTTGCTCATCGGTCCGGACAGCACACGCGCGAGCTTGCTGCCGTAGTTCGGGTCGGTCGCGTAACCCGACTTGCCCATCTCGGTCGCGTACTTGAGCGCGTCGCCCGCGACCTGCATGGCCTTCTCGTAGCGCGGGTTGTTCGCGACCATCTTCGCGTAGTCGATGAACGAGTCCGCGTACGACGCATAGGCCCTGAACTTCTGCACGACCTTCTGCGCGACACCGTTGACGACCTCCGTCGTGATCGCGTCGACGGTCGCGCCGGTCCAGTTCGCACCCGCCTTGATCCCGAACAGGTTGAAGCTGCCGCTGCCGTTCGCGTCGCGCACTTCGTGCTTGCCCCACCCGCTCTCGAGGGCCGCCTGGCCGAGGATCACCTTCGCCGGCAGGCCGGTGGCCTCGGCCGCGGCGATCGCCGCGTCCTTGAAGCGATCGACGAAGTCGCGATGGACCGGGGTGGTCGAACCGCTGGATGGTGTCGATGCAGCGGGCGCGGGCGTCGTCGCCGCATTGCCGGCATCGAGCGTCAGCGCGCGCGCCCGCGTCATCGTCAGCGGCATCGCGGACGAGAACGCGTCGAGCGCGTCCTGTGCGAGCGAGCCGGTCGTCGCCTTGCCGGTCGCGTCGACCTTGCCCTGGCTGCGCTCGATCTGCGCGACCAGCGCGTTGGCCAGACCGATGCCCCTCCCCTTGCTCATGGTCTGCGCGAGCTGCTGGTCGTACAGGTCGGTCGCCAGCTTCGACGCGTCGTTCGCCATCGGATCCGTGCCCGGTAACGTCGCCCGCATGTTCTTCAGCATCATCGACAGGAACATCGACTCGAACTGCTGCGCGACCTTGCGCGTCGACGTCGGGTCGCTGTTCTTCGCGGACAGCTTCAGCGCGTTGAGGCCGCGCGGGTCGAAGCTGCCGGTGGACGAAGCCGCGGACGCCGCGTTCGTCAGGATGTCGCTCGAGATCACGCTCATGTCAGATCACCTCCAGTTCGGCGCGCAGCGCGCCGGCGGCTTTGAGCGCCTGCAGGATCGACAGCAGGTCCTGCGGCGTCGCGCCGATCGCGTTGAGCGCCTTCACGACGTCGGTCAGCTTCGCGCTCGACGGCAGGTTGACGAGCTCGCCCTTCTCCGACTTGACACTGATCTGCGCGTTGGTCACGCCGACGGTCTGCCCTTGCGCCAGCGCGTTCGGCTGGCTGACGCTGTTGTCGGCGCTGATCGTCACCGACAGGTTGCCGTGCGCGACCGCGCTTTGCTGAAGGCTTACGGCCTGGTTCATCACGACAGACCCGGTCCGGGCGTTGACGATGACCCTGGCCG
>CAXTPX010000264.1:0-5153 GCA_964246005.1 uncultured Burkholderiaceae bacterium
CCGGGATCACCTTCGTGTCGAAGCGCGGCGTCAGGAAATGGAGCGGCACGATGATGCCGTGATCGAACTTCCACTCCTCGGCATAAGCGACGTCGACCGTCTGCATCACTTCGCGGATCAGTCGCTTCGACAGCGCCGCGTCGCCGGGCACGACGGTCTTCTGGATGCCGAGCCACTCGGGATCCTCGATCGGCCCCTCGTACGAATCGGCCATGCCGATCGCGTAGGCCGGCATGTTGTTCATGAAGAAGTTCGCGAAGTGCTCGGCCGCGATCACGATCACCGCGTCGGGGCGGGTCTCGTGCAAGGCCGCGCCGAGGCGATCGAACTGCGCGTGGAACTCGTCCTTTACCGCGGCGTCGGCGAGGTGGGCGCGCCCGGTGATCCCCGGCGCGTGGCTGCAGACGGCTGCGAACACGAGTGGCACGATCAGACCCCCGCCACGCGATCGTCGTCGGCCGTCGTCATCGCATACACGCCGGCCCGCACCGGACCGTACTTGCGGACGCCGTCGCGCATCGCGGCGATGTAGTCGGCCCACGGCATCCCGAGGAGCGGGGCGAAGTGCATCAGCAGTTGGCCGTTGCAGCCGAGCACGTAGAGCTTGCCGATGTCACCGGCTTCGACGGCCTCCCGCTCTTCGGCGTTCAACGGGTAGCCGTCGAGCACCGCCGCGCGCTCGACATCACCCGCGAGGAAGCGGCGTTGCACGCCCTCGCTGCGGTTCAGCTCGAACAGAAATTTCTGCACGGCGTACAGGCTCATCGCGTTCTCACACGCCCCAGTGCGGGATGTGATGGCTGCCCATCGACACCGCGACGTTCTTCGGCTCGCAGAACACTTCGTAGCTCCACGTGCCGCCTTCGCGGCCGGTGCCCGATGCCTTGGTGCCGCCGAAGGGCTGGCGCAGGTCACGCACATTCTGGCTGTTGACGAAGCACATGCCGGCCTCGACCGCCGCCGCGACGCGATGCGCGCGGCCGATGTTCTCGGTCCACACGTAGCTGGACAGGCCGTACGGGATGTCGTTGGCGAGGCGGATCGCGTCGGCCTCGTCGTGGAACGGGATCAGGCACGCGACCGGTCCGAAGATCTCTTCCTGTGCGATCCGCATGCGGTTGTCGACGTCGGCGAAGACCGTCGGCACGACGAAGTTGCCGGCCTTCACGCGGTCGGGCAGCGTCGGCAGGTCGAGACCGCCGCACACCAGCGTTGCGCCCTCCTCCGGACCGAGTTCGATGTAGCTGCGCACCTTCGACAGATGGGCCTGCGAGATCATCGGTCCGACGATCGTGTTCGCGTCGAGCGGGTCGCCGACGGGAATCGCGCGGGCGCGAGCGGCGAAGCGCGCGACGAAGTCCGCATAGATCGACTGCTGCACGAGGATGCGCGAGCCGGCAGTGCAGCGCTCGCCGTTGTTGCTGAAGATCATGAACACGGCCGCGTCGAGCGCGCGGTCGAGGTCGGCGTCGTCGAAGATCACGAACGGGCTCTTGCCGCCGAGCTCCATGCTGAACTTCTTCAGGCCCGCGCTCTTGACGATGCGGTTGCCGGTCGATGTCGAGCCGGTGAACGAGATCGCCCGCACATCGGGGTGCGCGACCAGGGGCTCGCCCGCTTCGCGACCGGTGCCGTGCACGAGGTTCAGCACGCCGACGGGAATGCCGGCCTCGAGCGCTAGCTCGCCAAGCCGCGCTGCGCTCATCGGCGACAGCTCGCTCATCTTCAGCACCGCGGTGTTGCCGAACGCGAGGCACGGCGCGACCTTCCACGTCGCCGTCATGAACGGCACGTTCCACGGCGAGATCAGCGCGCACACGCCCACCGGATGGAAGAGCGTGTAGTTGAGATGCGTCTCGGTCGGATAGGTGTGACCGTCGACGCGCGTGCACATCTCGGCGAAGTAGTGGAAGTTGTCGGCCGCGCGCGGCACGAGCTGCTTGCCGGTCTGGCTGATCGTCTGCCCGCAGTCGTCGGTCTCGGTCCTCGCGATCTCCGGAACATGCGCCGCGATCAGGTCGCCGAGCTTGCGGATGCGCGCCGCGCGCTGCGGCGCCGGCATGCCGGCCCACTTCGGGAACGCGGCCTTCGCCGCTGCGACCGCCGCGTCGACTTCCTTCGCGCCGCCCGCCGCGACCTCGGCGAGCACCTCCTGCGTGGCCGGGTTGACGGTCTCGAAGTAGTCGTCGCCGCCGACGCTCTTGCCGTCGATCAGGTGGTCGATGCGCATGCTGTTTCCTCTCGATCGGGCGTCTGGTTCAATCCGGACCGATGGTGTTGACGAGCCGTCCGATGCCTTCGATCTCGGTCACGACCGTGTCGCCGACCTTGCAGTCGACGACGCCCTCCGGGGTGCCGGTCAGGATCACGTCGCCGGCGGACAAGGTCATGAAGCTCGACAGGTGCGCGATCAGCGCCGGCACGTCGTTGACCATGTTGCGCGTGTTGCCGTCCTGCGTCAGCTTGCCGTTGACCCAGGTCTGCAGCCGAAGGTTCATCGGGTCGGGGATATCGGCGGCGTCGACCAGCCAGGGCCCGATCGGCGTGCAGGTATCGCGGTTCTTCACGCGCAGGTTCGGGCGATAGAAATTCTCGAGATAGTCGCGGATCGCATAGTCGTTGGCGACCGTGTAACCGGCGACCACGTCGTAGGCGTCCTCGCGCGACACGTCGCGGCAGCGCTTTCCGATCAACACCGCGAGCTCGCACTCGTAGTGCATGTACGCGACGCCCGCCGGCCGACGGGTGAAGGCGCGATGGCCGATCAGCGTGTTCGGTCCCTTCAGGAACACCAGCGGCTCTTCGGGCGCGCTGCTGAACGCGAGTTCCTTCGCATGGTCGGCATAGTTGAGCCCGAGCGCGAAGATCGTGTTGAACCGGAACGGCGGCAACCACGTGACGTCGCTCTCGCCGACGAGCCGCCCGTCGGAAAGGCGCACGAGCCCGTCGACCGGAGACGCGTCGAATTCGACGCCGTCCATCACGACACGAGCGCGCTTCATGACGCCTCTGTCACCAAGCGATGCGAAAGGCTTCCCAGGCCGGCGACCTCGATGCGCACCGTGCTGCCGGGCCGGGCGATCGGCGCACCCTCGGGCGGTCCCATCAAGAGGATGTCGCCCGCCTCGAGCGTCATGAAGTCGGTGATGTCCTCGATCAGGTGCGGAAGGTCGCGCACCGCGTTCGCGAACCGCCGCTCCAGCACGACGTCACCGTCGACCGCGATCGTCATCGCCGCCTGCGCGAGGTCGAAGCCTGCTGCCGGCACGATCTCGCCGATCGGACAGAAGCCGTCGCGACAGCGCTGCCGGATGGCCGGGCGGTAGTACGACTCGTGCGGCAGCGTCACGTCGCTGACCACGACATAACCCGACACGTGATCGAGGGCGTCGCGGGCCTGCACGCGGGTCGCAGCGCGGCCGATCACCGCGCCGATCGTGCCGTCGATGCGGACTTCGCCGGGGTTCGGCGGCACCGCCACGTCGCATCCTTCGCGTGCGAAGGTGTTGCGCGACTTGATGTACAGGATCGGCGCGACCGGCGCTGCCTTGTACGGCGGCGCTTCGAACGCCGGCGCGAGTCGGGCGACCGTGGCCGGATCGTTCAGCAACACGCCGTAGATGGTGCCGATGGTGGCGGTCTTGCCACCCGGGTCAGCGGTCTCCGCGGACATTGCGCATCGTCTCCGAACTAGTTAACCTGTTAACTATATGGAGCCACGCATGTCGTGTCAAACCGTCGCGCAGACCCGCGGCGCGGACCTGCACACCGTCGATCCGGTCGACGCATGAAGACGACCCCGCCGGCGCGGAACGCGGCAGCGATGCGGGCCTTCTCGCGATCGCTCCCGATGGCGCTGCTGCGTGCCCGCGAGGCCGTGATGTCCCGCTTTCGGCCCATGCTCCGCCAGCACGACGTGACCGAACAGCAGTGGCGTGTACTGCGGGCGCTCGCCGCGTCGCCGGCGCCGCTGCGCTTCAGCGACATCGCCCACGCCACGTACCTCAGCCTGCCCAGCCTGTCGCGTCTGTTGAAGACGCTCGAAGCCCGCGGGCTGGTGCGGCGCGCGGCGCACGCCGAAGACCTGCGGGCGGCGCAACTGTCGCTGTCGCGCACCGGGAAGGCCATGATCGCGCGCATCGCGCCGGTCTCCGAAAACCGGTACGACGAAATCACGGCGGCGATCGGCGCGTCCGATATCGAGCGCCTGTACGCGTTGCTCGACGCCGTCGTGCGGAAACTGGATTCCGCTGAACACACCGCAATCGGCGACGACTGAACGGCCCGGCGGGCTGCCCGACGGATGGCGCAAAGGTGGTACGTTCTCGGCCACTCCTGTTTTCGAAAGGCGGTTCGAGCTTGCATCGCATTTACATCGCGGCAGCCGTCATCCTCGCCGCCATCGTGTCGGCGGCATGGGTCACCGACTTCGTCACGCTGCAGGGCGAGTGGACGGTCTACACCGCGACCTGCGAAGGCGGCACCTGGCAGGACGCTGCCTGCACCGGCAAGCAGGTGTCCGGACCGCGCTATCGCTTCCGCACGCTGAAGGCCCATCAGGAAGTGCTGTTCTGGACTGCGGGCGAGCGGGGCGAGTCGGGCCGGTTCTCGGAATGCACGATCCAGGACGGTCGCAACTGGACCTGCCCGCCGAACGGCGACGCGAAGAAGACCATCACGCACCAGATGATCGCCGGCAAGCCGCAGCCGGATGCCAACTTTCATGCGATCGACTTCCACCGGGTGCCGAAGTGGAAGTGGGAACTGCTCAACCTTCGCTCGCCTGCGAGTCCACCGCCCGCCCAGTAGCAAGGCGGCCGGCGCCGCGCACGACGTTCAGTCCAGACCGTATTCGGCGCGGATCTCCGAGCCGGCATCGCCGCTCAGGCGTTCGGCGAGTTCCGCGCAGCGCAAGGCGGTATGCGCGGTGGCGGCCTTCCAGATGTGCAGGGCGTCGCCCTTGTCCTCGATGAACATCCAGAATTTTTCGGTCCAGGCTTCGAATGCGGCCTGGTCTTCGATGCTGAGCGGGTCTAGTGGATTCATGGGGCGGGATTTTCGCATGGCGGAGGCAAGCACCGCGAGTCCGGCCGCTGATGGGCTTTCAGCGCGCTGAAAGAGCAGCCACGCGAGCGGCGGCGAGGTCCCACGCG
>CAXTPX010000265.1:0-5149 GCA_964246005.1 uncultured Burkholderiaceae bacterium
GCACGTCGAAGTTTCGTTCAGCGGACACGTCACGGTCCGCGTGCAATTGATGCGGGTCGGGGCCATCGCCACGGTCGTCGACGAGGTCGAATGGACGTCCGCTGAAGCGGTCATCCGTCGCCTGACGGTGAGCACGTGGGACACGCTCGACGACGGCATCCTGTTCCTGTCGGTGCAGGCGCACGGCGACAGCGTCCTCGCGGACTTCTCGTTCACGACCTCCACGCCGGCCGTGCGCCCGGTGCGTCTCGGCCTCTGCATCACGCACTACGACCGCAAGGCGCAGATCGTGCCCGCCGTCGCACGCCTGAAGCGGCAGTTGCTCGACGATCCGACGCTGGCCGGTCGCGTGGGGCTGGTCGTGATCGACAACAGTCGCAACCTCGAATCCGACGATGTAGCGGGCGCGACGTTGCTTCCGAACCGCAACCTCGGCGGCGCCGGTGGTTTCGCGCGCGGCATGATGCACCTGCGCGACGACGGCTCGTATACCCATGCGCTGCTGATGGACGATGATGCATCGTGCGAGGTCGAGTCGATCCGTCGCACGATCGCGCTTCTCGCCCATGCGCGCGATCCGCGCACGGCGATCTCGGGCGCGATGCTCCGCACGCTCGAGCCGTATCGGCAGTTCGAACGCGGCGCGCGGTTCGAAGGCTTCTGTCGCCCGTTGCGGAGCGGCGTCGACCTGCGCGATCCCGGGGTGCTCGCCTGGAACGAACGCGACGAGGCCGCCGATTACGGCGGCTGGTGGTTCTTCGCATTCCCGCTCGAGGCGACGGCGTATCCGTACCCGTACTTCGTGCGGGGCGACGACGTGGACTTCTCGTTGCGACACCACTTCGCGATCGTGCACGCGAACGGCGTGGCGTCCTGGCAGGACGATTTCGCGCACAAGCACGGCCCGCAGCAGCAGTACCTCGATACGCGCAGTCATCTGCTGCACATCCTGCACGGCTTTCGCGGCGGTCCGCGGCTGGCGATGATGGTCGCGGCGCGCCTCTTCGTGACCGCCAACCTCGCGGGGCAATACGAACTCGCAGCGGCGGCGGTCATGGCGATCGGCGACGTGCTTCGGGGGCCGGCCTTCTTCCGTGAAGAAGCGGATCTCGCCGGGCCGCGACGTCGCCTGCAGGCGCTGGTGCGCGCCGAGAAGATGCGGCCGATGGACACGACGTTGTTGCGCGATGCCGACGGGACCGGGCTCCACGAGTCGCGCTGGCGCAACCGCTGGCGGCACCTCACGCTCAACGGACATCTGATTCCGCGAATGTTCTTTCACGGGCGGGCGGCCCGCTTCGACAAGACGTTCGTGCTGCCGCTGCGGGGCACGTTCCGACGGCGCCGGGTCTTCGTGCACGAAGAGTTCAGCAACACCGGGATGGTCCTCGAGCATTCGAAGCGTCGCTTCTTCTCGAACCTGTGGCAGTTCACGCGCAACACGTGCACGCTCGTTCTGCGGTTCGACCGCCTGTCGCGGCAATACCGCGAGGCTTATCCGGAACTGACGAGCGACGGGTTCTGGCGGACGCAATTCGGCCTGCCGCCCGTGGCCGGTGCAGCACCGCAGGACGAGCCGCACGCTGCCGCGACCACCTCCGCCGAACCTCCGGGCTCCGTCTCCCTCGCCCATGCCGCCTGACGCGTTCGCGCTCGATGGAGGACCGGTCGCCCGCGAGAAGCCGCCTTTCGCGTATGTCGACCTGGTGCGCAACCTCGTCGTCAAGGAGATCCGCATCCGGTACATGGGGGCGTGGCTCGGCTTCGCGTGGTCGCTCGCCAATCCGTTGCTGACGACGCTGATCTACTACGTCGTCTTCACGTTCATCATGCCGACCGGCCAGCCGCGTTACGCGCTGTACATCGTGGCCGGTGTCGTGCACTGGGGGCTGCTCACGCAACTGGTCGGCCGCAGCGGCGACTGGTTCATCGACAACGGCGCGTTGTTGCGAAAGATGCGCTTCCCGCATCTCCTGATCCCGCTCGCGAACTTCCTCGCGGGGCTGTCGTTCTGGCTGGTCGCACTGCTGATCTTCTTCGCGTTGTTCCCGCTGCTCCAGGGACAGTGGCATCCGGCGCTGCTGTTGTATCCGCTCTATCTGATCGTGTTCGTCGCGATGATCGCCGGCCTGTGCCTCGTGATGTCGGTCGCGCAGGTGTTCTTTCGCGACGCGAAGCACCTCGCCGACGTCACGCTGGGCATCCTGTTCTGGATGACGCCGATCGTCTATCGCATCGACGGCGTGCCGGCCGAGGTCGGCCAGTTCATCCGCTGGAACCCGGTCGTGCCGTTCTTCAACTGCTTCCACGCGATGCTGTACGACGGCACGTGGCCGACCACGCCCGATACCCTTCAATCGATCGCGTGGGCGGCGGTGTCGATGATCGCAGGGCTGCTGTGCTATCGCGCGCAACGCGACACCCTGGTGGAGCGGCTATGAAGGGTCCGCAGCGCGCGGTGGTCCGACTCGACGCGGTGGGCAAGGACTTCCTGCTGCTGCACAACGGCGTGCGCGACCTCAAGGCCCGCGTGGTCGGACTGTTCGATCGCCGCTGGCGTCCCCGTCGCGAGCGATTGCGGGCAGTCGACGGTGTGTCGCTGACGATCGAACGCGGCGAGGCCGTCGCGCTGCTCGGGCCGAACGGCTCGGGCAAGAGCACGCTGCTGCAACTGATCGCCGGCATCCTGAAGCCGACCTCGGGCACGGTCTGGACGGCCGGTCGCATCGCGCCGTTGATCGAGCTCGGCGTGGGGTTCCACCCGGACCTGACCGGTGCGGAGAACATCTTCCTGAACGCGAGTCTCTTCGGGCTGCCCAACCGCTATACGCGTGAGCGATACGACAGCATCGTGCGCTTCGCCGAACTCGAGGCGTTCATCGACACGCCGGTCAAGAACTATTCGTCGGGCATGTACCTCCGCCTCGGCTTCGCGATCGCGGTGCACATGGAACCGGACGTGATGCTCGCCGACGAGATCCTCGCCGTCGGCGACGAGGCCTTCCAGGACAAGTGCCTGCATCGCATCGCGGCCTTGCGCGCGGCCGGCATGACGCTGATTCTCGTGACGCACTCGCGCGAGCAGGCGCGTCGCTTCTGCGACCGGTACGTGCAGCTCGATCGTGGACGCATCGTCGCCGAAGGAAGCTTCGACCGCGCGGTCCCGAAGCCGGCGTTGATGGCGGGACGCTACGTCGCCTGACACGGCGCCGCATGGCGATCGAGTTGGTCGTTTGCGGCGGGGTCGTCTCCAACTCTGTCCGAGCGAGTGCCCGGCATTCGCTGTGCACAGTCGGTGTCCGCTAAATCACCGGGAGTCAGCGATGGCGCAGATCACCACCCTGCAGGAACTGTATGTCGACGAACTGAAGGACCTGTGGTCCGCGAACGACCAGATGACGCGGGCGTTGAAGAAGATCGCGCCGCATGCCTCGAACGGCAAACTGAAGTCGATGCTCGAATCGTCGCAGCAAGGCATCAGCGGACATACCGAGCTGCTGAAAACGCTCATCGAGGCGCAGGACGGGAACGTCTCGAAGGAGCATTGCAGGGGCATGGAAGGCCTCGCCGCCGAAGCGATCAAGCACACGATCGACGAGGCGCCCGAAAAAGGTCCGGTGCTCGACGCGGCGATCATCGCGCAGTACCAGCGCATGACGCATTACGGCATCACGGGTTTCGGCACGGTGGCTGCGTTCGCGAAAGCACTGTCGCTCGACGACGACGCCGAGAAGATCAGCGATGCGGTCGCCGACATGCACGACGCCGACGACCTGATGAGCGAGCTCGCCGAATCGGCCGTGAACACGAAGGCCGCTGCATCCTGATCGGTCGTTCGGTGCGCGGGACGCGACGTCTCGTGAGAGGCTTCGTCCTCGGCGATCGGTCGCATCGCCCTCACCGCAACGGAGGTCATCGATGATGGTGTCGTGGAAGTGGATGACCGTCGTCGGGATGGCGACCGGCCTCGTGATGACGGCCGGTGTGGCGAAGGCCGACGACGCGTATCCCGAACACACCATCACGATGGTCGTCCCGTTCCCGCCGGGCGGTGCTGCCGACATCGTCGCGCGCCCGATGGCCGAAGCGATGGGTCGCGTGCTGAAGCAGACGGTCGTGATCCTCAATCGACCGGGTGCCGGCGGTGGCATCGGCATGGCCTATGCCGCGAAGGCGAAGCCCGACGGCTACACGGTGTTGCTCGCGCTGTCGTCGCTGGTGGTGCTGCCGGAGGCCGATCGGGTGCGCGGGCAGCCGCAGATGTACCAGCTCTCGCAACTCAAGCCGGTCGCGCGCTTCAGCGCCGATCCGGTGGTGCTGGTGGTTCGCGCCGACAGCCCGTGGAAGACGCTCGACGACTTCCTCGTCGCGGTCAAGGCACGTCCCGATCACTACACCTACGGGTCGTCGGGTTACTACGGGACGATGCACGTCCCGATGGTGCAGTTCCTGACCGCGACCGGCACGTCGATGCAGCACATCCCGTACACCGGTGCGGGACCGGCGGTGACGGCCTTGCTCGGTTCGCAGATCGACGCGGTTGCCACCGGCCCCTCCACCGTCTCGGCCTATATCAAGGCCGGCAGCCTGCGGCCCCTCGTGGAATGGGGCGACGGCAGGATCCCGTCGTTGCCCGACGTCGCGACGTTGAGGGAGCGCGGCATCCCGGTGACGTACACGCAATGGACCGGCCTCTTCGTGCCGACCGGCACACCCGACAACGTCGTCGCGAAGCTGCGCGAGGCGGCGCGGGCGGCGGCTGCCGATCCGGCGGCGATCAAGGCGCTGCAGATACAAGGCACCGAAGTGCAGTATCAGGACGAGCCCGCCTTCCGGGTGTTCGTCGATGGCGACGCGAAGGTCATGGCCGACGTGGTCCGCCGCATCGGCAAGGTCGAGTGAAATGGTCGTCGAGGGGAATCGCATGAACGTCGGCTTCATCGGCATCGGGAGCATGGGCGCCGCGATGGTGCCGAACCTGGTGAAGGCGGGTCATCGCGTCCACGTCTGGAATCGCAACCGGTCCGCTTCGGAAGCGATCGACGGCGTCGCCGTGCTCGACTCACCGGCCGACGCGTTCCGGAACGACGCGGTGCTGACGATGCTGGCCGACGATCGAGCGGTGCGCAGCGTGGTCATCGACTCGGGC